>DAOTUR010000208.1:0-11658 GCA_034436915.1 Anaerolineae bacterium | reverse complement strand
GGCTCACGCCAGATGTGTCGGACAGACAAGTACGGCTTTCCTGCCCGCCATCGCCTGCGCCAGAAACGTCATTTCGGGTTTCAAACAGGTCATATCGTCAAGGCCATTGTGCCAACAGGCACGTATGCGGGAACCTATGTCGGACGTGTGGCCTGCCGCGCCACAGGAAGCTTTGATCTTGTGACAGCGGCAGGCAAAGTCACGGCATCGCACAAACATCTCAAGACGCTTCACCACTCTGACGGCTACACTTACCAGAAAGGACAAGGCGCACTCCCTCTCCATGCCTAAAGGCAGGGGTATCCCGCGCCGATTCGATGACAAATAGAAAAACGTCGTTATGCTGTACAAGATGTGCAATCAGCAAAAGTTATTGCCAGAGCTTGGCTTGAATATGCCGATCTGCAAAATGTGATTGAATTTGGTCTGCCAGAAGTTGATGATCGCTATCATATTTGGCGTGTTCCTCTTGTCGCCAAGTCAACGACGGAGCGTATCGGAGAAGTTGTCATTGATGCGCGTACCTCTCTTATTTTAGAAGAAAAATCAACAACGCCCACTGTTTTAGAAGTGCGTCTGCTTGGTAGAGATGAGTCCAAAGCCAAGATAACGCGCAAAAAGACTAAAAAACAAATATCTTACTCACTGTCTATTCTTCGCAACACACTCACGGCTGGCGATTCGGAAGCAATATTACAAGAGCTGCCATCAGAAAGTATCGATCTCATCTTCACATCTCCCCCTTATTATAATGCCTGCCCTGAATATGCCGACTATCTTACTTATGAAGACTATCTGATGAAATTAAGGAAAGTTATTCATCATGCCCATCGAGTTCTGGCAGAGGGGCGTTTCTTCGTTATCAATATTGCTCCTGTTCTGATTAGACGAGCAAGCAGAGGTGAAGCCTCTCGACGCATTGCTGTGCCTTTTGATGTCCCTTATGTGCCACAATGGGTGAAGATGAAACATCATCCACACAGCTTTAGTGTCTCTGTAAATCGTCATATCCATCAAGATAAAAGCGCTGGCAAATTGAATAAAGGCTAACCAGGTATTGGCCTTCTTATTCCAGCGTCCACGCCCGTTGACAGCGCTTCTGGATTTCTCTCAGGCAGCTCAACGCAAGACTGATGTGCTGGCGATTCGCCAATCGTCGGCGCAGGGCGACCAGCCCGTGACTCTGCCGCTTGATCCGGCGGAGCAAACGCTGTAAATCGTCTTACTCTGATTCAGATCAAAAAATGCAAAACGCGGGTCGCTAAAAAGACGATCCGCGTTTTGTTATCTGACCTGAGTTCTGAATAGCTAAAAAAGGCTCGTTTTGGCTGTCGCCAGGGACTGAAAGTCCCTGTCTCACGTGTTGCGGGGTTGAAAACCCCGCTGAAATAGGTCAAAGATGAGGCTAAAAGCGGGGCTTTAAGTCCCGCAAAAAGCAAGGCAGGGGTTTTCAACCCCTGACTCATGTCAAAACCTATCCAAAACTCAGATTATCTTATGACTGGTAGCCAATGATTCCGCATCTTTATGAGATTTTGTCTGCATTATGGCGTATTTGCTTGTAGAATCGCAGCCATGTCTAAAAGGGGGAATCGATGAGTGTTGTCACCTATCCGGGATTGAGCGATCAGGAAGCCCAGACGCGCCGCCGTCAGGGACAAGGCAATGATGCCGCGATCAAGACCGGACGCAGCTATGCCGAGATTGTGCGTCAAAATGTTGTGAATCTCATCAATGTGATTTTATTTACCATCGGCGTGATTATGGTGCTGATCGGGCGGCCCTCCGAGGCGTTCATCAGCGTAGGTCTGATCAGCCTGAATGCAGTGGTGGGCATTTATCAGGAAGCCCGCGCCAAACGCCAGCTCGACAAAATCTCGCTGCTAACGCGCCCCAAAGTGACGGTGCGGCGCGATGGCACACAAAAATCGGTTGATCCGAGCGAACTTGTCCTGGGCGATATCATCGTCTCAGAGCCGGGCGATCAAATCCTGGTCGATGGCATCGTGCGCGAGGGCAAAATCGAAGTCGATGAGTCGCTGCTCACGGGCGAATCGGATTTGATTCCTAAAGTGGACGGCGCTGAGGTGCTGTCCGGCAGCTTTGTCGTCACGGGCAAAGCCATCTATGAAGCGACGAAAGTGGGCGTGGACAGCTTCGCCAACAAGCTCACGGCCAGCGCCAAGCAGTTCCGCATCCAGAAGACGCCGCTGCAAAAAGATGTCGATGTGGTCGTGCGCTTTTTGATGCTGCTGGCGCTGCTGATCGGCTTCATGATCGGGATGGCGTCGATTGTGAGCGCTTTGCCTTTCATGCGGACGGTGCAGATGGCGGCTGTCGTGGCCGGGCTTGTCCCCAATGGCCTATTCTTTATGGTTATTGTGTCGTATGCGATGGGCGCGGTGCGAATTGTTAATCAAGGGGCGCTGATTCAGCAGGCCAATTCTGTCGAATCCCTCAGCAACGTGAATGTGCTGTGCATGGACAAAACCGGCACGCTCACCGCCAATCGCATTCACTATCAGGATGTGTATCCGCTCGGCCTGGAAAAAGACCTTGTGATGCGAATGTTAGGCGATTTTGCCCGCAGCGGCTCCTCCGGCAATCGCACGAGTGAAGCGGTGGTGGAAGGCGTGCCAGGGCAGGCCCGCAAGCCTATTGATGAAGTGCCGTTTTCGTCGGCCCTCAAATGGAGTGCTGTCGCCTTTGACGATCCGCAGATGTACGGCGTGTACGTCATGGGGGCGCTGGAAATGCTGCAATCGTCTCTCAAGGGGGCGGATTTGAGCGCCAGAGTGCAGGAATGGTCGGATCAGGGCCTGCGCGTGCTGATCTTCGCCTACAATCCGCAGACGACCAAGCTGCATGATTCGCTCGGCAATCCTGGCCTGCCTGAACTGACGCCGCTTGGCATCGTGGTGTTTGGCGATGAACTGCGCCCGCATTTGCAAGAGACGATGCAGGGCTTTATTGCGGCAGGCGTCAGTCTCAAGGTCATCAGCGGCGACAATCCGCAGACGGTGGCAGCACTGGCAAAGCAGGCGGGCTTCCCCGGCGATCTCACGGCGGTCAGCGGCCCCGATCTGGATAAATTATCAGATGATGAATTTGACAAAATGGCCGCCAGGGCCACAATTTTCGGGCGCATCACCCCGCAGCAAAAAGAGCGCCTCGTCGATTCGCTGTGCCGCCAGAACAACTATGTGGCGATGATCGGCGATGGGGTCAACGATGTGCTGTCGTTGAAAAAGGCCAATCTGGGTATTGCGATGCAAAGCGGCAGCGCGGCGACACGCGGTGTGGCCGATATGGTGCTGCTGAATGACTCGTTCCAGGCGCTGCCGCCCGCCTTCCTGGAGGGGCAGCGCATCCTGAACGGGATGCAGGATGTGCTCAAGCTGTTTCTGGCGCGGGCGCTGGCCCAAGCCATGCTGATCTTTGCGCTGGCCGTGATCGGGCAGTGGTTCCCGTATCTGCCCAAGCACACATCGCTGCTGACGTTCGTCACGGTGGGCATCCCGACCTTTGCGCTGGCGGTGTGGGCCAAGCCGGGCAAGCTCATCAAGAGCAGCCTGATCAAATCGCTGGCGCATTTCGTGTTTCCGGTGGCGCTCATCACGCTTGTGTTTGGGGTGCTGGTGTATACCGGGGCGGTCTTGTTCTCGCTCAACGGCCTGAATGTCGAGTCGGTCACGCAGGCCGAGATCAGCCAGTTCCGTGAATTCGCAGGCATCCAATATGATCTTGATGCTCCCGATTTTGTGCGAGAGCGTGCCGTACTCACGGCACAATCTGCTCTCGTGACCTTCACCGTATTCATCGGGCTGGCGCTCGTTATCTTTGTAGAGCCGCCGACGCGCTGGTGGGTAGCGGGCGATCTCTACAGCGGCGATTGGAGGCCGACGATTCTATCGGGGATTCTGCTGCTCATCTATCTGGCAATTATCTCGTATACCCCGGTGCGGCGATTCTTTGAGCTGCTGCCGCTGCCGCTGGGGATCAATATGTTCCTGCTGGTGCTGGCGGGGGTCTGGACGATGCTGCTGCGGGCGGTGTGGCGCGGACGCTGGTTAGAGCGCTTCCTGGGTATTGAGCCGCTGCGTCCAGAGATTGATTTCAGCAATGCCGCGCCCAAGAAAGAGACGATTGTGATGGCGCAGGTTCGCAGCATGACACAGGCTGTCAAATCGGTGAAGATCTAATCTACACTCGATCATACAAAGGCACAGCGATGTCTGACTGCTGTGCCTTTTGAGGCTCATGATTTCTCTGCTGGGCGTATAATACGAGAACATTTAAAAAGGATATTTCGATGATTACGCTCCCGACAACAATTTCAGTGCCTTTGTATCAAGAGCCTGATGGCACAATTCGTATTGCTGGGACGCGCTTGCTGCTTTCGCTTGTGATTATCGAATTTCAACGCGGCGCAACGGTCAACAGCATTCGGGATGTGTATGATACGCTCACGCCAGAGATGGCGGCGCTTTTATGGGTCTATTACTATCAGAATCGGCATATGCTCGACACTTTCGTCAGCCGTGATATTGCGGAAGGAGAGGCCCGCCTCATCGAGTTAGAACGCGATTATCCAAAATATCTGTATATCACAAAAAGACCATGAGTGAGTCGCCTCTTCGCTTTTTGGCAGATGAGAATTTCAGCGGTCTGATCGTGAAGGCTTTGCGAGCGCGTTTCCCACATCTGGATATTGTGCGTGTACAAGATACCGCAACCTATATGCAGCAAGACCTCAAAGTGCTGGAATTGGCCGTTCAAGAAGAGCGCTTTCTTCTCACACATGATCGTGCTATTTGAGAGCATTACACAGCACGATTGGCGAAGGGCCATTCTCTGCCAGCCATTTTTATTGTCGATACAAAGGCTGATCCAGGGCGTGTTTTAGAAGAATTATTTCTTGTTGTGGAACTGGATGAGGTCGAGCGATACGCGGGACTTATCTGGTATGTGCCAGCATTATAGTCTAAACGTCCGAACTTTTAAGGTCAGCATATACAAAGGACACAGGAAAAATAAGTTCCTTATCTTCCCTGTGTCCTTCGCGGTGTTTTGCTTTTATCCCCCTATGCCCTGACGAATCGCATTCAGTGTTTGCAGCGCGACCAGATTTCGCATCGTGAAGCCGTAGAGATTTTCGTTGCCATCAAAGGCGATAGTGGAACCGCTCTGCGTTGTGAGATGCGCGTTATCGCCACTCATGCCCGCTGAGGGCAGCACTTTGGCCGCCTGCCAGAAGTTCATGACGGGCAGATCATACTCACGCGCCACATTGATGGTGATGAGGTTCAATTGCAGCGCCTTCGCCCAGCGATCTCCCAGCGAAGGATCAGTGGTGAAGGTGCTGAGGATCGGCACAGAATGCGCCTGGATCGTCAGATCGAGGATGCGGCGCAGAGCGGACTCATAGCGTTCGGGCGTGAGGACAGAGATATCGTTCGCACCAAACATGATGATGACGAAGCTGGCATTGCTGGTGCGAATCTCGCAGTAGGCCGGGGCCTCGCCGCTTTTGCACAGTTTCGGGTCGCCCCAGGTCGAATCGATGACGGTGACGGCGCTGTAACCGACTTTGCCCGCCACGCTGTCCTGAGCGAACGAGCCTGAGAAGTAATCGACAGTGCTTTGCAGCGAGCCATAACTGCCCAGGTTGTAATTATTCCAGTCGAAGCCCTTCATGAAGGCGGCGTTCTCGCTGTTGCAGTCGCCAATTTTGGTGAAGCGCTGCGGATTGCGTCCGGCGCGTAGGGCGGCCTGATAGAGTTGAATCGTGCGGGCTGTCACGACGGGTACAATTGGCACGGCAGAGAGTTGGGCTTCCATCGCACCCACATCCCCCGATACGGCGAGAGGGCTGGTTGCGTTCGATTCGGCTCCCGCCGCTGATGTGACGGGCTGGCCGATCACCTCGTTAGATACAGGCAAACTGGCAAGTTCGACGCCTGTATTAAAATCGATGAAGCGGGTGGACACCCAGCCGCGTACCGCGCCGTTGTTGACGAGCACCCAATCCCCGATCTGATTCCGCGCTTCAACGGCAACGGCTGTGCCGCGCACGAGCGATGCGACCTGCTCCGCTGTGCGATTAGCGGAGACGCGCATATTGAGCGAGGCGGCGATGACTTTACCCTGTGATTCTGTCGGGGCGGGCGCGCTGCCTGCGTCTGGCACCGGGGCTGTTTGCGCGGTCACAGCATCGGCGGGCTGGCCGATGACCTCGCCTGTGACAGGCAGATTTGCCAGCGGCATCTCGCTGATTTGCCAGCGGATATAGCGTGAGGCCACCCATCCGCGACCACTTGCCGTATTGATGAGCAGCCAATTGCCGATGCTGTTACGGCCCTCGATGAGGACAGCACTATTGATCGGAAGCTGTGCCAGAGCCGTAAAACTGCTGCCCGCCCCGCTGCGAAGATTGAGCTTATCCGAGAGCACTGTTCCGGGTGTGCCTGCGCCCTCAAGAACAGAGGCGGGTGCAGCGCCTTCTACGGGTGCGGCTGTAGGGGCGGCCTGTGCATCTGCCGCGATGCCTGCAACCACCTCATCCGTCACGGCAATATCGGCAAGGCCGACGGTATCCGCCCATGACAGATAACGGGTGGCAACCCATCCGCGCACGTCGCCCGCCTGGATCAACATGCGATCTCCGACACTGCTGCGCCCGATGATCGTGACCTCGGTGTTGATCTCAACGGCTCCAATGACAGGATAGGCGCTGGTGGGGCCGCCGCGCACATTGAGTTTATCGAGGGTGGTGGCGGGGGTTGTCGCCTGGGCCAGCACCTGCCAGATCACCAGCAGGAGGAACAGACTAACCAGACTCCATCGCAGGAATTGTTTTTTTGCCATGTTGGGATGAACTCTCACTCTGCTTGACTTGATTGGAAGGCATTGTAGCAAAAAGGCACGGGGAAAGGAAAAGAGGACGTTAGGCCTATGTGTCTCGATGTCATATTTTTAGAAGAGAGAAAAAGCGTTCCCGTTCACTCTCATCTTCGAGAAGTTCTGTTGTTGCAAAGAGATGCGTTACAGTTTCGATATTAATTCCTAAATCTTCATGAGCGCGTGCTGTCAACGACATATCTGGAAGGATAAGAATTGTTACTGCTTCAGAGTTTTCCTGGCGGATACGGCGCAGACTTTTCAGTGCTGCGCCAATTCGCTCTAAGACAGCGGCAGGATCGATTCCGCCTTTGATTTCGATGGCAATTTCAGGAATTTTATCGTTATAGAAGGCAATATCAGGATCATCTGCGAATAGAAGGATACGATGATCCACAAGGATTTTTCGCGTCGGAAGATCATCATCTTTGATCAATTGACGTTCTTGAAGACGGAGAAGAACAAGCTCACGGATTGTTGTTTCTGCGGATGTTCCTTTGTTATTTTGCCACGATCCTTGAGCCTGTGATCCAGCCGCCATGCCTCGCCACAAATCAAATTCTCGTGAAGCGATCTCACCGTCAATCTCGATGAGAACGCTGATGATCTGATTCAGATGATGAACCGCTTTGAGAATCATTGATTGATTCACAAACGCTTTGCCAGTCTCATACTTTTTTAGATCAAGTCCGACATTATCCATAGATTTCTGAGACACCATTGCCAACATCCGATAGTAACTCACCGATCCTGCAATGGCCTGTAAGACATAGGGATGCGCAAACACCACGACAGGCCTAATTCCCCGATGTATGATTTTATTCCATGCATCGAGAGAGATATTCAAATCATCCCAATCTAAATGCTCGCCTTGCACATTGTCGATTTGCTGGGCAATATCGCTGAGTTTCCATTCATGGAGTTTACGATGGAAAAAGACACTTTTGGCGATCTGGTCGAGCGTCCAAGCATCGATTGATGTTTTCTTGGATTTTGGTGGCATTATGTGATCTTTCGTTCCCATATATAAATACACTTACGGGCCTCAGAACGTCCATGCACTCCCATTTGCTGGCTGCTATTTCCCTTGCCTGTTGGAAGAACCCAGATATTTTTGACCTCAAAGCCCACATTCTGTGCAATATCAGACAAGATAAGATCCACTGGAATGACAGCCCCTCCGTAGCGTACATTGTCATTGACCATAACAAGAGATGCTCCAGGTTTAAGCAGTCGCGCACACTCTATGATAACAAGCGTCATTTCCCAGAAATAGTTACGGATCATACGACTGATGCCAGGATTATTGAGAGCTTTGGTTATTCTTTGCCATTCAAGGTACTCGAGTATTGCTTGAAGTTCATTTTGACCTTCAAATGCGGATCGGGCGTTTTGATAAATAGAAGCGGGGAAAAGAGACTGAATATTTTTCTCTCGATTTTCAACGGTGCAGGATATCATCGCTTGACGAAACTCACGAATACCCGTCTCGTCCACGCCTAAAAGAGCGAGTTCAAGCGCATATGTCCGTGTGTAATCATACCGATTGGCTTAGGGCGGCGACGTGATAATGCCATCGAAAGAAGCTGTTTTCAATGTTGGCAGAAGCTCCAGACACGATCCTCTAAGCAGCTCGAATGAACCACGTTTTTTAGAGTGTGAAAAGAGGTTTAGCGTGGCATGGGGTTGCAGATCTGCATAGAGTTCTGCCAGTTTCTGCATAATCGCATCGTCAAAAGAGGCAATTTTTCCTTTATTAAAGGGCTTTGCTCCTTGCTGCCGATCAGAGCGATAATCCCAGCGAAGATACTGTCCATCCTTACGGGTGTAGCTCACGTCTTCCAATATGCAGAGGGCTGCAAAGCGCAGAAAGCGACTTGCAATCGTATTTTCTTGCTTGGTCGCTGCCAGATAACGCTCGATGGCGGTTTGAGTTTCTTCTGAGAATGCCCCTTTTGTAATTTTTAAATGTTGAAATTCCTGTCCAATTCCTTTTTGCCAGGGTCTTTCCTCTAGCCAACGATGTATAACGTCGCCTAGCATTGCTTCATTGCCGCGAATGAGCTGCCTGACTTCCATAATTTCACATCCAATGGGAAGTAACTCAATTCCCACTGTATCTAACCCATTCTCCTGGGTCGCAAACAAGGCTGTTCCAGTCCCTGCAAATGGATCGAGGATCTTTCCATGCTCAATGCCTAGCTCATCAAGGATATAGTGAACGAGCGCTTCAGAAAAAGCCTCTTTATATTTAAACCACCGATAGACTGGAAGAGTCTTATTGGCCTGGAAACTTACAAGTTGGCGATTTAGTATGGGATTGATATGGAGCTTATCTGCAAAGCGTTCTTCAAGGTAAGTATTGGCCGCTTCAAGATTATCTAAAATAGATTGTGTCATCAGGTCTCTCGATCAGTTGTATTCACATATTTTACCACCCTTCAGCCGCTTAAAGGCCGTTTTATAAAAACTTTTAGACACAACTTCCCCCATTGTGACCCCCTTCCACTTGACGCGCACTCAGGGGCGTGTTATATCACGCCCCTACACATGTTTCCCTCTTAAGGACATTCGGCCCATGCGCGAAGATGTTATCCGCAATAAGATCCGCAGCTTTATCATCGAAGACCTCATGCGCGATGAGGATTATGCGCTTGAAAATGACGAAGGTATCATCACCGGCGGCCTGATGGACTCGTTCTCTCTGGCTGAATTAGGCGTCTATATCGAAGAGGAATTTGAAGTCTATATTCCCGATGCCGATTTGACGATTGATCAAATGGATACGCTCGATCAAATTGTGGCCCGCGTGGTGCGTGGTCTGAAAGAAGAATAAATGTCGTCTCTGCTCGATGCTCTGGCGCTGCACCCCGATGAGTCGTCCGCGCTCATCTTTCTCCAGGCGGATGAAACGCCGACAGTGCTCACACGGAGACAGTTTCGTGCGGCGGTGCAGTCGTGCGCGATAGTGCTGAGGGAGCAGGGCGTTGGCCCCCGCGATCTCATCATCATTGCCGATACGCAAAGCCTGGTCAGCATTGTGGCGTTCTGGGGGGCGATGTGGTTGGGGGCGATTCCGTCGATGTTTCCCACATTAACGGAAAAACTCTCGCCTGAGATTTACATGCGGAACATGGCCGAACTGGTGGAACGCTCACAGGTGCGGGCGGTGCTGGCCGATGATCATTTCGTGCCGCTGTTTCGCCAGCACACCGCTGCTGCTGTGATCTCACTCAATACGCTCCTCGATCATACAGCGGCTTCCGCCCATGATCTCCCTCCGTATGAGGCGGATGCTGACGAGATCGCATTGTTACAGCACTCCAGCGGCACAACCGGGCTGCAAAAGGGGGTGGCGCTGTCGCATCGGGCCGTTCTCAATCAATTGTCCAGCTACAGCGCCGCGATTGCCTTGCAACCGAGCGATGTGATCGTGAGCTGGCTACCGCTGTATCATGACATGGGCCTGATTGCGGGCTTTTTGCTGCCGCTGGTGCAGGGCGTTCCTCTCGTGCTGATGTCGCCTTTCGCCTGGGTCGCGCATCCGGCCATGCTGCTGCGGGCGATTCATCGCTATGGTGGGACGCTGTGCTGGTTGCCAAACTTTGCCTACAATCACTGTGCTCGCCGCATTCGTGACCGCGATATTGAGGGTGTGTCACTGGCGGGCATGAGAGCGTTCATCAACTGCTCGGAGCCTGTGCACCACGAGAGTCATACCCTGTTTGTCGAGAAATTCGCCTCGATAGGTGTCACCTGGGCGCAGATGGCGGTGTGCTATGCAATGGCTGAGAACACCTTTGCTGTGACCCAGACGCCTATCGGCCAGCCTATGCGATATGAGCGCATCAGCCGCCGCTCGCTTGAAGAAGATTTGTATGCCGAGGCTGTCGCAGATGAGGACGCCAGCAGCGTGATGATGGTGTCGTGCGGCCTGCCGATTGCCAACGTTGAGGTGCAGGTATGGGATTCAGTCGCCTATCCGCTGCCGGAGCGTCATGTGGGCGAGATTGCCATCCGCAGCGATAGTATGCTTGATGGCTACTACCGCCGTCCCGATCTTGCGCCGCTTTCGCACGGTTGGTATCCGACAGGGGATCGCGGCTACATTGCGGATGGCGAGGTGTTTATCATCGGGCGCAGCAAAGACCTGATCATCCATGCGGGCAAAAATATCTATCCCCAGGATATCGAAGCCATCGCCAATACCATTACAGGCGTTCATCCGGGGCGGGCGGTGGTGTTTGGCGTGGCGGATGAACGCGAAGGGACGGAACTGCTGGCGCTCGTGGCGGAGGTGAGCACGACGGACGCGGCGGAACGCAAGAAGATTCAGCAGGCGCTGCGTCAGGCCGTCGTCAGTCAAGCCGAGGTCACACTGTCATATGTGGCGCTGGTCGAGGCGGGATGGCTCATCAAGACCAGCAGCGGCAAGATTGCCCGCAGTCAGAATCGCACCAAATGGCAGCAGACCTTGAAGAAGTAGCTCTGATCGATTTACCACTCTGCCAACTGACCACTCTCTACCACGAGCCGGATGCCCCGCCCCCAGATGACGAGCCGCCGCCACTGGAACCACCTTTGCTCGACGATGAGGAACGAGAACGTTGAATGCGCGGGATGGTTTCATTCCACTCCTGGTCAGATACCCCACGCCTAAAGGCGGGGGCTTGCAGTTATGGCGGGATTGAAACCCAAAACACACACCGCGTATGGCGGAATGACCGCCGCCCGGCGTCCGATGTTGACCGCCGCGTT
>DAOTUR010000207.1:0-3898 GCA_034436915.1 Anaerolineae bacterium | reverse complement strand
CTTTGATATTGTGACAGCGGCAGGCAAAGTCACGGCATCGCACAAACATCTCAAGACACTTCACCACTCTGACGGCTATACCTACCAGAAAGGACAAGGCGCACTCCCTCCCCATGCCTAAAGGCAGGGGTCTCTCGCGCCGATTCGATGAAACGAGTATGGGGATTATTGATCTTCATCCTGTTCTGTGCGCCGCTGGTGCAGGCCCAGGAATGCGCCTCCATCGTCCAGAATGCGCTCACATTCACCGACAAAGTATGCTCGACCACCGAACGCAATCAAGCCTGCTATGGCAACCTCGCCATTGATGCCGTGCCGCAGGATACGGCACAAAATTTTAAGTTTGACGCGCCTGGTGATATCGTCGATGTCAGCGCGATCCAGGCGCTGAACATGAGCGCCCTCGCCGCTCCCGATGAATGGGGTGTCGCCCTGCTCAGCCTCCAGGCCGATCTGCCTGATACCTTGCCCGGCCAGAATGTCACCGTCCTGCTCTTCGGCGGCACGACCATCACCAATGCAGGCACACCGCAAGCGCCTACTGTCAATCTCAGCACTGATACCACCGTTAACGTTCGCAGCAGCCCTGGCACGAGCAATCGCGTCGTCAGCAAGCTGCAACCCAAAGAGGCCCTCACGGCGGATGGACAGAATGCCAAAGGTGATTGGCTGCGGGTGCGCTTGGCCGATGGCTCTAACGGTTGGGTCGCCATCAGCCTCGTCAAAGTCCAGGGCGATGCCACCACTCTCGCTGTCGTAGATGCCACCACCAATGCAGAGGGCATCACCTATGGCCCGATGCAGGCGTTCTACTTCACCTCCGGCGTCGGTACATCGAATTGTGCCGAAGCGCCGCAGGATGGCATCCTGATTCAGACGCCGGAAGGCGCAGGCAAGGTCAATCTGCTCATCAATGAAGTCAGCATTGAGTTGGGATCAACCGCTTACGTTCGCGCTCAAAAAAGCGGCAGCATGACATTTGATCTGCTCGAAGGCAGTTCCAGCGTGCAGGTGGGCGATGCAAAGGTGGCGATCTTGCCCGGCACGCGGGCGACGATTCCGCTGGATGCCGAGGGCAAGGCGTCCGGTGCGCCAACGCTGACGACCATCCCTGATGGGGCACTGAACGGATTAGACAGTGTGGTCAAGGCGCTGCCGCGTGATATCACTATCACCGCGCCGCTCACCGCTGCTGAACTGGACGCAGCAAAAAATGCTGGCCCCACACCAGGGACATGGATCATCGTGAATGTGAGCAGCACGTCAGAAGGGTGTATTGTTGGTGTACCTGCGGTCGTTCTGCCGCCACTCACAACGCAACTGACGCTGGTCAATAACGGGTTCACTATCAAAACCGATCAGTTGATCACGATGATTGGAGATGGGGCGGGGAACTTCAATGCTCACATTATAGTTGACTCCGCTACTACGAATGATTACGCCTTGAGTCTCGTGACATCTGATCTGATGAGAGGAACCATGTTGGTGAATTTAGCTGGGGACGGCTTCAAATGTGCTATCGTGCTCAATCTGGAGATGACGCGGCAGTAAGTGCGTGTTGAGGAGGAGAGGCTGTGGTTTGGCCGCCTCCTCGATGTTGATGATATGAGCTTTGAGTCTTTTGGGCACGGCGTGCTGTGCTCTTACAGGATATTTGTAAGGGCGAGTCATGACTCGTTCTATTTTTTCTTACAACACCAATCCTATGAAGTCTTTCCCTCTTCCCCATGAGAGTCTGACAGCAACCGGATGTGCAAATATGAAATCCTATTACAATATAGACAATGCCGTAAACGTTATCGTGGTTGTGAGGCTGCCTGTGAATTTATTACACGCCGTAAAATATGCGTTGTGTCTGATGTTTCTCTTCGGCATGATTGTCGTCAGAGGGCAGGATACAACGTGCGGTTATAACTGCCAAACGTCAACACAGCTTATCGCATCGGGCGTGACATCCTATCAAAATGGCGACAGTGCCACTGCCCTGCTCTACTTTAACGATGCCCAAAAGCTGCTTTACACAGACGATATTACCCCGCTGGCGGCGCTGCTGTACAGCACACGCGGCGATATTTACCGTGAACGGGGACTGTACAAACGAGCACTACAAGATTACGCCTTCTCATTGATACGACGTGAGACCTACGAAGCCTTTGCCGGACGCGCCTGGGTGTGGTACATCCTCGGTGATTATGATGCGGCCTATCGAGATTTTACCTCGGCCATGCGCCTCCAACCCAACAATGGGGTGTACAGCAACCTGCGCGGCCTGATCCTTGTGGCACAAGGGCAGTACAAACGGGCTGTCAATGAGTTCGGACGGGCGATCCGCGTTGATGCAGATCAGGCCGAAGTCTATATCTTCTACAAAAATCACGGGGATGTGTATGCCTTAATGGGCAATCCGACCAACGCCCTTGCTGATTACGACAGTGCCATCGCAGAGAACCCCTATTATATCAAAGCGTATCTTGCACGAGCCGCCCTTGCATTCGCCCAGAAGCGCTATGAAGATGCCCAGAACGATTGTTTGCGTGTCCTTCAACTCGAACCGAATAACGTTTATGCCCTGCTCAATAATGGCATCATCCTGTTTCATCTCGGACGTGTGACGGAGTCCCAGGCCAGCATCCTTCAAGCAACATCGCTTGATGAACGTTTTGGCCCGGCCTTTTATTGGCGCGGGGTATTGGCGTTCATTCAAGGCGATACGGCGGCGGCGGAAGCCAGCTTTAACACCACGCTTCAACTGGAGCCGAGTTTTGCTACGGCCTATTATGATCGTGGATATCTGTATATACAGGAAGGCAAATATGCTGAGGCCATTCGTGATTTTTCCCAGTATCTGACCGTCATTCCCGGCAGCGCAGCCAGTTATTACTATCGCGGTCTGGCCCGTTTTCAACAGGGGCGCTTTAATCTGGCATTGGAGGATTATACCGAGGCGATTCGTCTGGCTCCGAGTATGGATGCGGCCTATATCAATCGCAGTCTGACGTATGAGGCGCTTAAACAGCCAGTGAAGGCGGCAAACGATCTCGCCAAAGCCAAAGAACTGCCGCCTTTCTTCAAAGATGCCTACGTTTACAACGACACGCCATTTTATCTCATGGCCCGTTATGAGAAGCTGTCTCAACCGTCCGAGCCTGATCTCAATATCGATCTGAAAGCCGCGCAGCAGTGGGCCGCATCAGGCCAGCAGTATCTGGACCAGCAGCGCTATGTCTTGGCGATTGTCGACTATACCAATGCGCTAGCGATCAATCCGCGCACGCTGGCGGCTTATATGGGACGTGGCAGTGCCTATATGAGTCTGGGCCGCACGCAGGACGCGCTTGGCGATTACACGCGCCTTCTCACGCTGCAACCGACGAACACCGCTGCCCTGCAAGCGCGTGGGGATGCCTACGCCGTCCTGGGCGACACGCGCCGCGCCGCTGATGATTATCTGACATATAAGGCTATCACGGGGAAGCTTGAGCCTGGGATGCAAGACGTGATCAATAAAGCCCGTTAGGGTGCTATCCAAGACTGAGGTTAGATATCCATGAGACATTATGGCGTGTTCGGTTTCGTGCTGCTGCTCACGGCCTGTCAAGCCTTTCAGAATCCCGCTGCGCTGCTTAGGGTCGGTAAAAATATAACTTACCGAGGAGATAAGGGGTAAAATCAAAAGCAGAGAGGATAGGGAGGACAAGCGGTGGGTTTAACAGGGCATGGGTGTGAATGTGCCGTCTGTCAGGCAGGGCGATTGCATCTTAGTAATCATTCACCTACCTGTGAGGATCGTGGGTTCGTAGGGGCAGGATGCATCCTGCCCAATGACAAATATCCTTCAAATCAATCAGGGCGCGATACATCGCGCCCCTACAGGGGCATTTTTCTCGCGGATAGGTGA
>DAOTUR010000206.1:0-3300 GCA_034436915.1 Anaerolineae bacterium | reverse complement strand
TTTTAATCTCGCTCAAGACAAGCGACTGCGGGCGCGGCACATCGACCAGACCGCCGCCAAACTGTCCCTGCGGCGTCACAATGCGATATTGATTGTCCATCCATGCGATGAAGCCCAATGCCCCACGCGGCGGGCGCTTCGTCTCCATCACAACCTTGCCATCCACTGAAAATCGTGCTGTCTCAGGCCGCCACTCCAGCGTATACGTTTGCTCACTGTTGAGCAGCGCCGGATCAAGCAGCACTTCATTCACGCCAATCGCCGCCTGACCCATCGGCCACAGCAGGCGGTACAGCATAGGGAAGCGCATGAGCAGCACGCCGAGCGGGGCCAGGGGCAGCAGCGCCAAGCCCCGCTTGTGCTTGGCATCGAAAGTGGCGGCCTTCCAGCCATGCCCTGGCACACCATCAGCCAGCGGCATGTTGTTGGGCGGTGAGCCGAAGAAGAACCACAGCGCCTGCGGTTGCAGTCGCCACCACTGCCCCGGCTCAAACGGGTGATTCCAGAAGCCGAAGCCCGCTGTGCCTTTCAGATCGCTGGGATGCAGGCTGCTGAAGGCCGTGACGCTCAGGCGGAGGGGCGCTCTAAATTGAAATTGGGACGTTTTGGGATCGTAGCTGGTGATCTGGGCATTGCTGTAGGACGCGGCCTCAGCGGTGGGCAGGCTGAGATGAAGCGACCCATGCCGCCGCACCACGCCGCCCTGTCCCGTTTCCGTAATCTGCCACAGCGGATCGAGACCGGTGGTGAATTGATCGTGGATGTTCATCGACTGCGCCCTTATGTGATTTGGTACAATGTCGATTATAAACGCAGTTGTGTCGAGGATAAATCAATGCGCCGCTCAATTTTCATCATCGT
The DNA here is from genome assembly GCA_034436915.1 of Anaerolineae bacterium. Classification (GTDB taxonomy): domain Bacteria; phylum Chloroflexota; class Anaerolineae; order Aggregatilineales; family Phototrophicaceae; genus JALHOR01. Next base: position 2,439 of record DAOTUR010000206.1, on the reverse strand, counting down.
TTCAGTTTTGATGGGCATTGCGCTTGCGTGGGTGGGCCTGCGTTTATGGAGCAGAGTCACGGCTCCCGCAGCAGCGACGATTCTGATCACACAGGCCGAGACGAACACAGTGGCCGCCACCGCACCCGCCAAAGCGTGCCAACTGCTCGATTCTCCCGGCCCCACGAATCTCAAAGAGGCCCTCGCCATCGATTCTATGTATCAACAGATGCCGATGTTCCAGACGCCTCTCGCGCTGGTTGCCACGCCGGACAAGCCGTTTGCCGTCGGGTGTATCCTGCCAGAGAAGTAGGGACACGGACTGCCGTGTCCACAATGTCGGACAAGGCGGGCCTTGTCCCTACAACGACATTCATTATCCCTCATAATCGATGTGACAGTAGGTTGTCAAACGGCTGCACAACGCTGAAGTCCCCCTCCACAGCGTGGGGAGGGATTTAGGGAGGGGTCTCATCCCCCGGCAGCGGCGCATCCAGACAGCGCGTGCAGCGTCCATAAAACTCCACCACATGCCCCAGCAGCTTCACGCCCATCGTCGCCTCAATCTGACGGGCCATCGCTTCGAGGCCGCATTCTTCAATCTCGATGAAGCGATTGCACACGACGCAGATCATATGATGATGGTGTCCATCCGGCATCAGCACGTAGGTCGGCGTGATCGTGTTCAGGCCGTAGGTCGGGCGAATGATATTGAGCCGTGTCAGCAGATCCAGCGTGCGAAAGACGCTCGCCCGCCCAACCCCCGGCGCGGCCTCTGTGACCTGATCCAGGACATCGGTGCTCGTCAAATGTCCGCCTGCCAATTCAAGGGCGTGTAAGACCGCCTGCCGCGCCTTCGTCAGTTTGTAGCCGGCGGTTTTCAGCCGTTCCAGGCCAGAAGACATACTTTTCTCCTTGACATTCAAATCAGACTTCGTTAATCTAAAGAAGCAGTTGAGACATTGTATCATTTATAAAAAGGGGAATCCATGCTCAAGCGACTCTCGCTCGTGCTCTTGTTGGGCTGCGTCTTGTCTCTGACAGGGGCGCTGCACGCACAAAATTCACTCACTGTCCTCACCACCAATACCATTATCGCGGATGTGGCACAGAATGTGGGCGGCGATCTTGTGACTGTTACATCGCTCGTCCCGCCGGACACCGATATTCACGCCTTCCAACCCACGCCATCGGATGTGTTGGCCGCCAGCAGCGCCGATCTAGTGCTGGTGAGCGGCGCGGGCCTCGAAGCCTTCCTGGGCGATTTGCTGCAAGGTGCTGTCGATGATCCCGCACGCATTATCGTCGTCTCTAACGGCGTCACGATCCATGCCGCACATCACAGACAGGATGACACTGCGACTCCAGACGCGACAGACGCCGCGCCTCGGACGGATGCCACCGCTGAACCCTCTGCTCCTGATATCATCGGGGTTCTGGGCCAGGATGCCGCCTGTGGTGATCTTTTTGCCCAGGCAACTCCCGATGTGACAAGCACCGAGGCGACGGATGAGGAACACGGCCCGTGTGATCCGCACGTCTGGACTGACCCTAACAATGTCAAAATCTGGGTGGACACGATTGAGGCGGCCTTCGCTGCGGCTGATCCCGCCCATGCTGATGCCTATCATGCCAATGCTGAAGCGTACAAAGCCAAATTGGAGGCCCTCGATCAGGAGGTGATGCAGATTCTCGCTGTTGTGCCGCCAGAGCGCCGCGTGCTGGTAACGAATCATGATTTTATCGGCTATTTTGCCGCGCATTATGGCTTTGAGATTGTCGGGACGGTGATTCCAGGCGTCTCAACGCTGACCGAGCCTGCCCCGCAGGAACTCGCCGCGCTGGTGGAGACGATCAAGGCGCAGAATGTGCCGGCGATCTTTGTTGAGGCGTCTGATCCGGGGATGCTTGCCAATGTGGTGGCGCAAGAGGTCGGGCGTGAAATCAAGGTTGTCGCCCTCTACAGCGACTCATTGAGCGCAGCCGACAGCCCTGCCGCGACCTACATGGATTATCTGCGGGCCAATGCTCACATCATCGCCGATGCCCTGCAATAGAGGCGATTGGCGGCGATTGGTGGGTAGGTGTGTATAGTTTATTGATACCTATTCAATTTGAGGTGGGATTGGCGTAGGGGCGCGATGCATCGCGCCCCTACAAAAACGCTGCGACCCGTTGCGAACCTGCGATCTACGACGAAAATCCCGACGAGTATTTATTCAGCGATCCATGCAGTCAAGGCGGTTGTAGAGGCGCGATGCATCGCGCCCACGCCAAATTCCCTACAAATCATCAGGGCGCGATATATCGCGCCCCTACGAGGGCCTTTGTCACATAGAGAGGTCAGATACCCCACGCCTAAAGGCGGGGGCTTGCAGTTATGGCGGGATTGAAACCCAAAACACACACCGCGTATGGCGGAATGACCGCCGCCCGGCGTCCGATGTTGACCGCCGCGTT
>DAOTUR010000205.1:0-4306 GCA_034436915.1 Anaerolineae bacterium | reverse complement strand
AACGCGGCGGTCAACATCGGACGCCGGGCGGCGGTCATTCCGCCATACGCGGTGTGTGTTTTGGGTTTCAATCCCGCCATAACTGCAAGCCCCCGCCTTTAGGCGTGGGGTATCTGACGCCATGAAGCAGCCGTTACAAGCGATGGACTCTCTCAAAAAAGCGGTGGAACTCTTTGCCCAGATTAATCTGGGGCGGCATGAAATGAATGCAGAAATCTGGAAGCTGGCTGAGTGGTGATGTGTTGATCACACAACCAACTTTTTGAGGGAGGATCTATTCCTTATCTATGCGGAAAAGAGGCTTTTATAGTATTTATGAGCTGAGTTGGACTCGAACATTGCCGGACACGAAAAAAGCACCTCTGTTCTATCTAGAGGTGCTTTTGAACTTATGACTGGGAGAATTGTACCCAATTCGAACATCCTAACAGTCTGAACACCCTCGATTTCCTCCATTGTATCACGTTCCCTCAACGCGCAAATCTCTTGCGCTTCACGAACTCGGACATGGTTTTGGCCAATCGGTGATTGGGAGAGTTCACCCCTCCCCCAACCGCCTTGAAGCTCGCTGACTTGCCCAGCAAGACTTCCGTTGAAGAGTTTAGCACACCTTCACAATGTCCTTGCCAGCACAGCGAAATCGTTCACTGTTCGTTGAGAGGACACCATCATGACCCGTGTTTTCGTACTCACTAACCACAAAGGCGGCGTTGGTAAATCAACGTCCGCTACCACCATTGCGCTTGGGATTGCCGCTCTTCTTCGTCGGGCTGGAGCCGCCAATTCGCGCGTGCTACTGATCGACACCGACAGTCAAGGCCATGCCACACTCATCACGACAGGGCGCAATGACTACAGTACGGACAACAGCCTTTACACGGTATTGTCTGCAGATCGCCAGATCGCCGCACAGACTCTGGTCAACTGTATTGTTCCCTCAACCTGGGACCCAGATCTGCATGTTCTGCCCTCCTCACCCTTGCTCGAAGGCGCAGAACGCGAGTTGATGCAAGTCGCAGGTGCACCGTATCGTCTGGCCGACCCCCTCAGTCGCATCAGCAGTCATTATGCTGCCGTGGTGATTGACACACGCCCCTCGTTTTCTCTCATGACCGAAATGGCTCTCATCGCTGCAACAGATGCTATCGTGCCGGTTGAACCGCGCTATCTGGAAACCGTGGGTCTGATGAATGTGATCAGCAAGATCAACGATATCCGTGAGGGCTGGCGTCATCCCAATCTCAAGATCAGCGGTTTGCTTGTGACCAAGATGGACAGTCGTATTCGCGGCCATAACCATTTGTTGGATGAATTGAAATCTCACCCTGTTCTCGGTCAGCTTCTCATTGGCGTGATCCCGGCGAACGAAGCCGTGTCGTATGCTCACCACAACCATCAGAGTCTGTTCAGCTATGATTCGAAAGCGTCTGCCAGCAAAGCCTATGCCCAACTCGTTGGCAAACTGGTGCAACGTATGGCGAAGGGTGGTGCGTGATGCCCCCTAAGAAAGCCTCGACACGGATTGACGATTTACTGGCCGGGGTCACTTCTGATTTGCTGGAAGGTGGCACGCCGTCGTTTCAAGATAATACCCTGCGAGTTGAGCGGATTCTGCTGGAGATGGTGCGACCGGATCCAGTACAACCACGTCGTGTGCTGCCTGAGAACATCCATATCGCCTTTCACAATCAACGTCTCACCCCAACACAGGCCTTGAAGGAATTGGTTCAGATCGTGCAGGTCGCCGCTCGTCAGCGCGGCCAGCCCTTTCATAATGTTCTCGAATTGCTGCCGAACACCGACGATGAACGAGAAGACGATGTTGAAGCAAAGCTGTCCCCAGAAGAACAGCTTTTGCGGGATCTGGTCAATCTGGCCGTCACGATTCGCGATGATGGACAGGTCAATCCGCTCACAGTCGTCGATGTCTCACAGGGTGTAACGCACTTGTTTCGCATTGAGACAGGGGAGCGCCGCTATTGGGCAACGTGGTTGCTACGCGATTTTATGCCGCACTACACTGGCGATGGCATGATCCCATGCCTCATCATTCCGGCGGCACGGGCCTCAGTGTTTCGTCAGGCGAAGGAAAATACAGCCCGTTCAGGTTTATCGGCGATTGCAATGGCCCGACAGGCGTCTCTTCTTCTATTGGCAGTTCATGGATATGACATGCCTGATACAGCTGTCACTAACGATTTCTATCGTCAGGCCCTGGATCTGACATTAAGAGACAAGCGCGAATATACCGAGGCGATTTTGAGTGCAATGGGAGGTATGAAGAGAGGCTACTTTAGCTATATCAAAAGTCTTCTGAGACTGTCTGATGAGGCGCTTGAGCTGGCGGATCGGCATAACCTTGATGAACGTCGATTGCGCTCCGTGGTAGCCCTTGCTCCTGAATACCATATCGAAGTCGTGCGTCAAATTATCGATCTCAATCTGACAGCGAAGCAGATTCAAGAGTTGTGTGAGGGAGACTTTCTAGAAAGCTCAGAAGACGATCTTGAAAAGATTCCAGCGCCTGCTCTCAAGATTGCCAAAGCCATACAGACAACAAACTCGACCTCTCCGCAAGATGTTGCTCGGGCATTGCTGAGACAAGAAGGGGATAGCACACTTGCGAGGGCACGTTTGCAAGCGATGCGAAAACTACTAACCGATGCTGAACAGTATTTGACAGACGAGTAAATTTGTTCACCCGGGTGAACAATTTGGAGATGACATCATGATAAAAAATCGCGCTCCACCCTAGAAACGCAAAACCCACCGACGACATGGCAGGTGGGGAGTGTGGTGTGATGAAGTGTGACCCGGACACTCACACTCTATCACATCCTCTATCCGTCTGCAACTTCACCATCGTTTTTTGTCGTGTTCACCGAATACGACCTTTATTCAATGTTGTCTTTTGCAGGAGTATCCATCATGTCAATTGATCTGGAAACCATTCGTTCAAGTAATCCAATCGAAACCATCGTCGGGGAGCGCTTCCCCCTCAAGAAATCCGGCCCGCGTTATGTCGGCATTGAACATGACAGCCTTGTGGTTGTCCCCAATACCGGATTCTATTTCTGGAACTCAAAAGGCGAGCACGGCGATGTGTTTGACTTTGTCGGACGGCATGTTCTCAATCTGGGGGCGTGGAACAATCGTGACAGTGCTCAATTCACGGAGGCATTGCGGTATCTGGCTCAGCGAGCGGGGATCACGCTTGAGGCAAATCCCTCTTTTAAGAAATCTCCCGCTTATGGCGAACGTCAACTTGTTGAGCGGCTACAGGAGGCGTTGATGAACAATGCTCCTGCCCTCACCTATGTCACCAAAACGCGGGGTTGGAATCCGATCACTATTCGCTCCGCACGCCTGGGCTATATGCCACAGGATAAACGTGCTCTGCTCAAGGACTTGACTCTGCCTGACACTTGGCCAGCTGCGATTGAGAAGTTTCCCTCTGGCATGATTGTTTACATGCATTTTGTGCGCGGACGCCTTGTGTATCTGAGTGGTCGTTCCATTGAGGGCAAGCAGCACTATAACGTGCCGCGTGAGATTCTGGGCGAGCGCCAGCCCTACTATAATTACCTATACAGTCCTCAGTCCGAACAGGTGGTGATTGTGGAAGGACAGGCCGATGCGATTACCTTTGCCGAATGGGGTATCCCAGCTGTCGCGATTGGCGGTATGGCCGCATCTGATGACTTGCTGAAGACCTTACGCCAGCACAAACGCCTTTTTGTCGCGCTGGACAATACCACAGATGCCAATGCCAAAAGTCGTGAGATGGCGATTCGTCTTGGTGGTGAAACGTATTTGCCGCAACTGCCGCATGCTGTGAAAGATGCGAATGACTGGTTGGCGAAGTATGGTGCCAATACGGCTGATGCCTCAGCGATGCTCAACCGAGCGCCATCATGGTTGATGGTAGAAGTGCAATCGGCCGCAAAGCTGGAGGGCTTGGCTCGTCAGGATGCCATTCGCACGCTATTTACGCATGCCCAATTGTTAGAAGGGTATGCTCTGGCCGAGTTCAAAACTCAGATGGAGACGCTCGATATTAAAGGTCGTGCTTTCACGGATCTGCTCAAAGTGGCCCAGGTTCAGACAGTTGAGAAAGAGGATCAAGACGACGATATGCCCCAGGTTCTCAATGACAGCATTCCCCTTCTTTCTCCTGCTCTCGGCTTTCGCCGTGATCTGGCGATGGTGACTGTCTCGATTATGGAGCGAATCAAGGGCAACAGACTCAACATCCAGCCGTATCTCGTGACGAGTACCCGTGAACTGCGCCGTTTGTCCGATGAGC
>DAOTUR010000204.1:0-20345 GCA_034436915.1 Anaerolineae bacterium | reverse complement strand
CTGGCATCCCGATGGGCGAGATGCATGCTGATCGGCTGATTGAGCAGCGTCAGACTGCCCGCATCGGCCTCGGTCAGCGCGACGATGGCGCGGGCCAGCGTGGTCTTGCCGCTGCCGCTCTCGCCCACAATGCCGATGGTGCTGCGGCGCGGTACATTGAAGGATACATCGCTCACGGCCTGCACGCCGCTCTTGCTCTGCCAGAAGCCGCCATCCTGGTAGGTCTTACGAAGATGGCCCACCGACAGCACCACCTCATCCGATGAACGGGTTGTCTCCAGGGCGGCAGGCACAGCGGGTTGGCGCGGGTCAAGCGTGCCTGCTGCGATCTCGTGCCAGCGCCAGCAGCGCACGCTGCGCTGGCCTTCGATGCGCTCTAAAGGCGGCTTCTCCGCACACTTGTCGATAACCACTGGGCAGCGCGGCGCAAAGACACATCCCGTCGGACGATCTACCAGCGAGGGAGCCGCGCCTTTGATCGTCGCCAAGCGCGACTGATCACCGCTGGCCCGACTGGGCAGACTCGCCAGCAGGCCCGATGTATACGGATGCAGCGGTTTGGCAAACAGCGACTGGACGGAGGCGGTTTCCATCACCTCGCCCGCATACAGCACCGTGACGGTATCGCACAATTGGGCAATCGTCCCCAGATCGTGCGAGATATACAGCGCGGCGGCCTCTTTTTCGCGGATAAGAGTCCGCACAAGTTCCAGAATCACGGCTCGCGTCGTCACGTCCAGCGCGGTTGTCGGCTCATCCAGGATCAGCAGACGAGGACGTGTGCTCAGGGCCATCGCAATCATGACGCGCTGCTGCTGACCGCCGCTGAGTTGATGCGGATAGCGCTGTAATGTAGCAATCGGATCGGGCAGATTGGTCTGCGCCAGCATTTCGCCCGCCTGCTTGAGGGCGTCTTTGTGCGACAGGCCCAGGTGCGTGCGCGTCACTTCGGCCATCTGTGTGCCGATGGTGAGCGTCGGATTGAGGGCTTCAAGCGGATTTTGCGGCACAAAGGCGATGCGATGACCGCGTACCATCTGCCACTCGGCGGGCGTCAGGGTTGCCAGATCGCGCCCCTCAAAGAAGATATGTCCGTCGGCATGGCGGGCCAGTGGCGGCAGATCGCCCAGGATGCCCGCGCCCAATGTCGATTTGCCGCTGCCGCTCTCGCCCACCAACCCATGAATTTCATGCGGCATGATCGAGAGATGCACATCATGGATGGCAGGCTGCCATTGATGGGCAATTTGATATTCTATCGTCAGCCCTTCGACGCAGAGAAGCGGTTCCTGGGTCTCAGTCATTGTCAGGCCCTCCACGCAGCACGCGCTGTAATCCATCTGAGAGCAAATTGACGCCAATCACCAGGATGGCAATCGCTGCGACGGGTGTCCATAGCGTCCAGGGCGCTTCGGCATAGTTGCTGCGGGCGTCCAGCACCATGCGGCCCCATTCCGGCGAGGGTGGCTGTGCGCCCAATCCCAGAAAGCCCAGCGAGGTCACGAGGAAGATCGCATACGAGAAGCGCAGCGCCCCTTCGACCACCAGGGCGGGCATGACGCCGGGCAAAATCTCGCGGAACAGGATATAGGCGGTGGATTCGCCACGCAGCTTGGCCGCCTCCACATAGCCCGAATCGCGCAGCGCCAGCGTTGCCGCCCGCACGACCCGCGCCACAATCGGTGTATACAGCAGCGTGATGACGATAATAATGGCGATGCTGGTGCTGCCCAGAGATTGAATGATCGGCGAATCGATCATCGCCAGACTGGGAGCCAATGTTGCCAGCGTGACGAGCGCTAGAATCAGCGCCGGAATCGCCAGCAGACTGTCGATCAGGCGCGACAAAATCTCATCGGGCCAGCCGCCGACATAGCCAATATACAGCCCCAACGCCATGCCGAGCATGACGGCAAAGAAGGTCGCCACCGCAGGCAGCCCCAGCGTCTCACGTCCGCCGTAGAGCAGGCGGCTGAGCATATCGCGGCCATTGCGATCTGTGCCGAGGGGATTGGCCGAGGAGGGCGGAGCGTTCTTGAGGGCAGCACAGCGCACATCGCCACTGCTGCGCGTCAGGCATTTGGCGGGATCATCCACCACCTGGGCAAAGTTGTGCGGAGCCAGCATCGGCCCGAAGAGGGCAATGCCAATATAGAACAAGACCACGACAAGCCCCACACTCGCTGCCCGATCTGCTGTTAAAAGGCGGAGCGTGCGGCTCAAGCGGGAGACAGAAAAAAATTGCTGTAGGGATGTCTGCAATGACGATGCCCTTGCATGGTTTTGATGACGAGGCCCATACCGGCCCATCGCGGGCCGCATGGAAAACGGCGATGACATGCGGCGGGACAGCCCAATAAGCGCTGTCCCGCCGCTGTTCTCGTGTTACTTCAGGGTGACGGTGCGGATATCAGTGCTGCCAGGGAAGGGATTCAGATCGAGTCCCTCCACATTGGCGGCGGTCACACCGACGATAGGCGCAAAGAACGGCACAATGATCGGCCCGCGTTCCGCAAAGATGCCAGCAATCTGGCCGTAAATCTTCGCACGCTCGGTTTGATCGGTTGTGACTCCCGCCTGTCCTATCAGCGTATCGAGTTCGCTGTCGCTCCAATGGGCTTCATTGTAGGAGCCGTTGGAGACATACGCCTCAACCAGATACTGCTGCGGAATCGGGCGCGATCCCCAGCCTGTGACGCCCAGATCAACATTCAGCCATTCAGCGGTGCTGGCATCGCCTGCGTAGTAATCGCCAGGGTTGCGCGGCAGAATGTTGACGTTGATGCAGCCTTCTTTCCACTGTTCCTGCAAATATTCGGCCATCTGGACATAGTTGAACGAGTCATCGATGTAGAAATCGATGGGCTTGTCCGCGCCGATGCCATCGGGGAATCCCGCCTCTTTGAGCAGCGCACAGGCGGCTTTGGGATCGTATTCCGGCTTGGCGATTGCATCGTCGTAGAAGTTGGCATACAGCGGGCCAATCGGATCATTGTTGCCGACGACGGCCAGACCATCGAACAGATTCAGATTGAGTAGTTCACGATCTGTCGCCAGCTTGAACGCCTGACGCACGCGCACGTCCTCGCCCAGATGCCCCTTATCGGAGCGCAGGCGGATGATGGGGTGCTGGTTGGTGGCTTTGGTGATGACGGTCAGGCCAGCGGTCTTGAGTGTATCGACCTGATCAAATGGCACTTTGAAGATGAAATCCACTGTGCCGCCCTTGATGGCGTCGATCTGGGCTTGCGTCTCATTGATATAGATGTGGGTGACGGTGGCAGTTTTGGGGTAGCCTGCCCACCAATAGGTCGGGTTGGCGGTGAAGGTGGAGCTTTCACCTGGCTTGTATTCACTCAGGATATATGCGCCTGTGCCGTTGAAGTTGGCGAATTGGGCAGCGCCTTCTTGCAGCACGTTCGGCTCTTTCGTGCCATCCTTGATGATGAATGACCAGCGCGACGCCAATCCATAGATGAAATCGGCATTGGGCGTCTTGAGCGTGAAGGCAACCGATGTGTCATCGGGCGTGGCCACCGTGTAATCGCCCAACAGATTCAGCGCCGGGGAGCCTGCCGCTTTCAAAGTGTCAAAAGAGAAGACCACGTCTTTGGCTGTCAAGGCGGAGCCATCATGGAACGTCACACTATCACGGAGGGTGAGCGTATAGGTCAGGCCATCATCGCTGATTTTGTACTCAGTGGCGAGCTGAGGCACAATGTCGCCGGTGGGCGAGACATCTAGCAGATAATCATAAATCATGCGATTGAATAACGTTTCAGGATCATTGGAACCAAGAAAAGGATTCAATTCAACGGGCGCAGGGAGACCAATGCGAAAGGCTCCCGACGTATCCTGAGCCAGCGTCAGACTGTTAAGGCCCAGGGCTGACAATGCAACGATAAACAACAACAACCAACGACGAGATGTCATAGGTTTGTGTCCTTTCAACAGCGTGAAAGTTGAACAGATATTCTTACTTGCGCTATAAAAGACGCTCCCACCGAGTCGAATCATACATGATATAAAAATCTTTATTCCAAATGTCGCCTGAGTCTTTCATGAGAAGTATCAAAAATATACAAAGATTCATATGAAGTCTAGAGAGTTTCTTTATTATTAAATACTGCCAAATGAGATGTTTTAGCGAGATGCGGCATGGGCACAGGGGGTCTCATGGGAAGATGGGAAGACGCATGATGGAGGGGTTTTTGGGTGCAGCACTTGGTAGGTATACATAATAATGTAGTCGGGATTTGTGTAGGTAATCATTCACCTATCCGTGTGGATGGTGCGGGTGTGCGGGCGGGAGACCGACGGCTAAAGCCATCGGCTATGGGTTAAACACAGGCACAACGGTATCCTGCCCTGTTTTGCGCCGTTCTGACCCCCTTAAGGGGGTCGTAGGATTCGGTACACCATGAGGATAAGGCGGTTATTTCGTACCTGATGCCCAACAGAGATTTTTCTCATGGAGCGGTGAATGATTACCTTGTGTATCATGCCATAGGTTCGCAACAGGTCACAACGTTTTTGTAGGGGCGACTCATGGGTCGCCCCTACGCCAATCCCACTCAAATGGGTAGAATCATTACGCCTCTACAACGGGTTTAAGCGCCAGCAGCACGGCATCCTGCGGCACTTTGTCGCCCAGTTGATAGCGCAGCGACTCGACGATGCCATCATACGGCGCTTCGATGCGATGCTCCATCTTCATCGCCTCCATAATCATCAGCAGATCGCCCTGCTTGACCTGCTGCCCCTCTTCGACCATCACCTGGATGATCTGCCCCGGCATGGGAGAGCGCAAGGAACTCTGGGTCTCGCTGCGTTGATTGGGCAGCGGCATGGGCGTTTGCCAGTACAGCACAGTTGTCCCCTGGCGCGTATGTACCCAGATCGCACCACTGTTGTGGACAACATGGACGGTCTGCTGATAGCCATTCAAGCGCAGAATCAGATGCGGCGCTGTCCAGTCAATCAGATACGCCTCATACGACATGGAGCCGTGCAGCACCGTGAAGCGCGTCCCCCCATGCGGCTGAACGCGCACCTCATGAATCTGCCCATTGTGCTGGAAGGTGTGCTTGATGTGACGATGGGCATTATTGCGCCAATGTTCCTGATACGGCTGATGTGTCAGGGCGGCGGCCACCAGCGCGAAGGAATCCAGCTCAACCGTTTCACCCAACAATTCCGGATGCTCATCGATGAAATGCGTGCTGAGAAGCCCGCCCAGATGCTCATCGTTCATCAGCACGCGGCGCAAAAAGGCTAGGTTATTCCGCAGACCGAGCAGGATGGTATTCGAGAGGGCGTAATCGAGCTTACGCAGCGTCTCGGTGCGGGTTTCGCCATGTGCGATGATTTTGGCGATCATCGGATCATAGTACGGGCTGATGGCATCGCCTGTGCGGATGCCGCTGTCGGTGCGGACGCCGTGCGGCTCCTGCCATTCCAGGATGGGGCCAATGACGGGTAGAAAATGATTTGACGGGTCTTCCGCGTACAGGCGCACCTCCATCGCGTGGCCGCTGGGGTGATAGCCGATGTCTTTAGCGGCCTGCCCACCGGGAATGAAGGCATCTAACGGGCGTCCCCGCGCAATCTCAATCTGCCAGCGCACCAGATCGACGCCATAGACCATCTCCGTGACAGGGTGCTCGACCTGGAGGCGGGTATTCATCTCCATGAAATAGAAATTTTTGTCCTCATCCAGCAAAAACTCAACTGTGCCAACGCTGTGATAGCCAATTTGCTGGCCGATGCTCACCGCTGCCTCAAACATCTGGCGGCGCAGGTCGGCATTGAGGGCCGGCGAGGGCGTTTCTTCAATAATTTTCTGGTGGCGGCGCTGGATGCTGCACTCGCGTTCGCCCAGGGCAATCACTGTGCCGTGCTGATCGCCCACAATCTGTACTTCAATATGGCGCGGTTGCAGGATGGCCCGTTCCAGCAGCAGATCATCACTGCCAAACGATGATTTGGCCTCACGGCGGGCTGCTGCCAGCGCTTCAACCATCTCATTCTTCTGGGTCACATAGCGCATCCCTTTGCCACCGCCGCCCGCTGAGGCTTTGATCATAATGGGATAACCAATCTGATCTGCTGCCGCCACCAGCGTATTATCGCTCTGGTCATCATCGATGTAGCCCGGCACAAACGGGATGCCTTGCAGCAGCAGTTTGGCGGTGCGCTTGTCGCCCATCGCCTCCATTGCCTCTGGCGGTGGGCCAATGAAGATCAACCCCGACGAGATGATGATATAGGCGAAGCCGGCATTTTCCGCCAGGAAGCCATACCCCGGATGGATCGCATCGGCCCCGCTGCGAAAGGCCGCATCGAGAATCCGATGCATATTGAGGTAGCTCTCGCTTGGTTCACTCCCGCCAATGTGGATGGCTTCATCGGCCAATTCCACATGCAGGGCATTTTCATCCGCATCTGAGAAGATGGCGACGGTGGCAATGCCCATCTCGCGGCATGTGCGAACAATGCGACAGGCGATCTCGCCGCGATTGGCAATGAGAATTTTTCGAATCATAGCTTGCCTCCTGCCCAGGGTGCGGGCTTCTTTTGCAAAAATGCCTTCATGCCAGCCTGGGCTTCTTCCCCGGCCCGCAGGGTGTTGAGTAGATCGGCGCGATAGCCTACCGTTTCATCCAGCGGGCGATCTGCGACGGCGAACATGAGCTTCTTAATGGCGGCAATCGCTCCCGGCGCACAGGCCCGCAAATCTTCCAATTGATTCTCTACCGATGGCTCAAGGCCCGCCGGAGGGCAGACCTGATGCACAAGGCCGTATTGATAGGCCTGCGACCCGCTGAAACGCCGCCCCGTCAGCATGAGGTCACGCGCCCGCGCAAAGCCCACCCGCTGAATCACATAGGGCGAGATAAAGGCGGGTGCGATGCCCAGGCGCACTTCGGGCAGGCCAAACTGCGCCGACTCGCTGGCAATCGCCACATCCGAGACGCAGACGAGGCCAAAGCCGCCGCCCAGGGCCGCGCCTTCAATCTTGGCGACCACAATCTGATCGGCTTCATTGCAGGCCCGCAGCATGGCATCGAGATTGGAATCGCTAGTGTGTGTCGGGACGGAGTTTTCGCGCATTTCCTTGATATCGCCGCCCGCACAGAAGGTTCCCTCTGCGCCGCTCAGGACGATCACGCGGATATGGCGCTGATCTTTGAGGGCGATGAAAATGCTGTGCAGTTCGCCCACCATCTGGTAATTCATGGCATTTTTTACATCGGGCCGATTGAGTGTGACATGGGCGACATAATCGCGTATATCGACCTGAAGAGTCGCAAAATTTGTGAACACGCTCTACTCCTTGGTGGCTGTCAGAGATTATCTTAGAATTAAGGCCCGCGCAAACGCCGCAGCCATGCCTGAACCTCATCTGAGGTCAGCGTTTGTTGAATAATAACTCACCTTACGCAGTTTCCGATTTTACCCCTCCCTAAATCCCTCCCCACGTTGTGGAGAGGGACTTCAAGCGTTGTGCTCACCCTCTCTAACAGGGCGGAGGGGCTGGGAGGAAGGGTTTGACGCTCATTCCAGCGCTCTCAGCATCATTTTATGGGGGGGCGTAAGGTGAGTAATAAGCCGTCCACGCAGTCCGCAGCCCGCCAAAGGTGCGTTCAAATCAGACATCGGCAGTCTCCCATTCTATGTACAGCAGCGCCCCCGCCAGCGATTTCCCCAGGGGATCGATTCGCAGTGACCGTGTGCCGCCACCATCCAGAGCGCTATAGCACACGAAATTGAGCGCTTCGAGATTGTCCAATTCATAGCGCACGACGCGCCCCTGTACCAGATCGCCCAGGTAGGCTTTGACCCGTTCGGCGGTCAGTCGGGCTTTCAGATCAGCGTAATCGGCGGAGGTGCGGGCAATCACGCTGATATTGGCAATATCGCCTTTATCGCCTGTGCGCCCATAGGCGATATCATAGAGTCGTCGAGTCATACATGTCCTGTGGGTGAGGTTTGCGCTTTTTCTTGCAGGAGTCATAGCGCATGGCCCAGATGTCGATAAGGCCGCATACAAAGAGGGCAGCAATGGCAGTTTGTAGGGACATGACATGTCATGTCCGAACCTATGGACATGGCTGGACATGGCTGGACATGGCTGGACATGGCTGGACATGTCCCTACAGGACATTCATTATCCCTCATAATCGGTGCTACACCGTCAGATAGTCAATGTGCGGCGTCACATGTTCGTGCGCAATCAGGGTAGGGAACAGGCCCAGGATGATGCGCGGATCGCCGCTGATGGTCGAACCGGAGATGCTCATGCCCGCTGGCCCGCTGAGGCCGTTGTTCATCATCAGGCGCACCGCTGTTTTGAGCGTGGCTTCGTCGGCGGCGGTAAACATCACGCGCACCACCACTTCCAGCGGATCATCAGGCAGGGGGGCCAGCGACCCGTACAGGCTGTTCAGGCCCAGATAGCTGTACTCCACGCGGGTGATGGGCAGATTATCCCACGTCTCAGCGATCATCTCTTTCAACTGCTCGACCTTTTTCCACGCTTCAGGATAGCCGATGGTGAAGATCAACTCGCGCATGAACCCCTCCAGCCGTCCCAGCGTCAGCTTGAGCGTGTCGGGGCGCGGATGGCCTGTCACGCCGCTGATTCGCACGCGATCTTCGCCCAGGTCTTCCAGGCGCAGCGTGGTCAGATCAGCTACCACATCGGGCGTGAGATAGGCAGACGGATCGTGAATCTCGTAGAGAAGCTGCTCTTTGACGGTGGCGGCATTGACCACCCCCGGTAAATCCGGCGTCTTCGTCAGGATGAACGAGCCATCTTCTTCCACATGGGCAATCGGGTAGCCCAGACGGGCCAATCCACGCGCCTCAATCGAATCGATGACTCCCAGGCTGTTGCCACCCACGACCTGCGCGGTACATTCCAGCAGATGACCCGCCACAATGCCCGCCGCCAGACGATCCCAATCCGTCCACGCCCAGCCATAATGCGCGATCAGCGGCGCGAGATACAGGCATGGATCGGCAACACGGCCCGTGATGATGATATCGGCTCCCTGTTGCAGCGCCTCCACAATCGGCGCGGCCCCCAGATACACATTCGCATTGGCAATCGGGTAATCAGCGAGATTGAGGGGGATGCCTGTCTCAAGATGGGCGAGGCGTTCGCCTTTTTCCGTCAATTCTTCTAAACGGCCCATCATGTCATCGCCCGTGACAGCGGCGATCTTGACTCTACTCAAGCCGAGTTTGGCGGCGGTGTCGCGTACCATCTGCGCTGCTCCCTGGGGATTGAGGCCGCCGCCGTTGCAGATGAGTGGAATCTTGCGGGCGAAGGCTTCGGGGAGAATCTTGCTGGCGATGATACTCAGATCAAACGTATAGCCGCGTGAGGGGTCTTTGAGGCGGTCTTTTTGTAGGATGGCGAGCGTGAGTTCAGCCAGCGCTTCAAAGCACACCACATCCACATGTCCGCCGCGAATCATCGGCAGAGCGCTCAAAACATTGTCGCCATAAAAGCCCTGGGCAGAACCGATACGATAGGTCATCACAGAATCCGATTTCCAACAACAAACTTTTAGACAAGAACACAAAACGCCTTAACGTTCCATACCTTCTAATTTGGCGATAATTTGCAGCATGATCTCATCAGCGCCACCGCCGATGCTCGTGAGGCGCGAATCGCGGAAGAAGCGCGAAATGCGCGTCTCCTCCATATAGCCCATACCGCCATAAAACTGGATGCAGGTATCGGCCACCTGCCGCCCCAGACGCCCGGCCTTGAGCTTGCACATCGAGGCAATGCGCGTCGTTTCGGGCGAGGTGGGCTGTGAGGCCATCAGCGCGGCGCAGTGATAATTCAAATGGCGGGCAGCCTCAATTTCCGTGAGCAGTTCGCCCAATTTGAACTGAATCCACTGATTGCTGAGGAGCGGCTTGCCGAACGCCTGACGCTCCCGTGTATAGGCGATGGTATCGCGCAAAGCTTGCTCCGCCCCGGCCACCGCGCTCACCGCCCCGACGAGGCGCTCCATCTGGAACTGTTCCATCTGGTAATAGAAGCCTTTGCCTTCCTCGCCAATGCGATTTTCAACTGGCACGCGCATATCCTCAAACGTCAGCACCGCCGTATCGCTCGACCAGTTGCCCAATTTTTGCAGGCTCTTGCTCACGATGAAGCCGGGCGTATTCGTCGGCACGATGATGAGCGACATGCCTTTATAGTCATTGCTGTCGGCGGTGCGGGCGAGAAGGCAGATCCAATCGGCCTGTGTGCCATTGGTGATATACATCTTGCTGCCGTTGATGATGTAGTGATCGCCCTCGCGCACGGCTTTGGTTTTGATACGGGCCACGTCGGAGCCTGCATCCGGTTCGGTGACGGCGACAGACGTGACCGCTTCGCCCGTGATGGCCGGGGTGAGATAGGTTTGCTTCAATTCATGGGAGCCATATTTTGCCAGCGCAGGCGTTGACATACCCGCCTGCACGCCAATCGCCATCGCCACGCCGCCCGTGTGACAGCGCCCCAATTCCTCATACAGCACGACGCTGAACCAGATATCGGCATTCGCCCCGCCGTATTCTTCGGGGTAATCCAGACCGAGCAGGCCAATCCTGCCCATCTTGCGGAAGAGGTCGTGCAACGGCGCGATTCCGGCGTGTTCCCATTCGTCAGCGTGGGGATTGATCTCGCGCTCGACAAAATCGCGCACGGTCTTGCGGAACATCTCGTGCTCAGCGGTGAAGGGGCTGGCTGAGGTGGATGAGAGGGCAGAAAGAGTCATTTTTGGATCTCCTGAAATAAGGGTGCTTGAATGCCATAAGATAACATTATTTGTGGGATTGCAGCACGATGGTCAGTGTCCATGATAGCATGGTCACAATTTTTGCATTCTACGCTAGGATCATAACGGTTCACAGCGTTTTTGTAGGGGCGACCCATGGGTCGCCCCTACGATAATCCCACCTCAAATTGAAATACGACAGGGCAGCGGCCCACTGCGTCGTGGTCATACAAGCATCACCGCAGCCCGAACAACCACGCCAACCAATCGTTTTTTGCCAGCTTTTCCTTGATACGAGTGCGAAGGCCGACTGTCTTGCGACCCCGTGTGCCTTTTTTCGGCGATTTCGATAATTTTGAGGTCTTGCTCCCCGGCTTTGTCGATCTGGGCGCGGCTTTTTTGGCTGCTGGTTTCAGTGTCGTTTTGGCTGATGTGCTTTTGGCAGCAGGCTTTGCAGGTGTTTTTTTAGCGGCGGGCTTGGGCGTTGTCTTTCCGGCAGTCTGGCTTTTCGCCGCAGATTTGGGGGCCGCTTTCGTGGTTGTCTTGGTGCTCTTGGCCGCAGGCTTGGCGGGCGATTTTAAGGGTGAGGAGTGCGGAATTTTGGCCGCAGGCTTGGGGGTCGGCTTGGAGAATGTCTGCGGTGTAATTTTAGCCATCGGCCAGATATCCTTTGAACATAAATTGAGTGTACGTCTGCCTCATTAATCATAGCACGAGTGTTCTAAAATGCAAAAAGAAATGTGCTGCCTTAACACAGGCATTGGTGGTGACATAGGAAACGCTTTTAAAGGGATGTATCCAGACCCAATTATACGCCAAAACCGCATTTTTGCTGTGCGTGTTTCTAGCGTTTTTGGACATCAGGACATCTGAACAATCGGCTCAAACGTTTTGTTTTACCTCAAATTTGGGGGCATGGCACGCCATGCCCCTACAAGAACCTTCCTGGACATTTTAATTTTACTAAATTACGATTAGATGCAATCACCCTATCTTGCACCTCCTCGCCCCTTTTGGGAGAGGAGGCCGGGAGGTGAGGGGTTTATCTACTTTTTCTGCAAAAGTGCGTCCAGGGCAGGCTGGATGGCGTTTGCCACAGCGATATTGCCTTCTTCGGTGATGTGGATGACATCGAGAAAGGTGGTGCGCGATTCGTCCTTGAACAGATCCGATAGAATCACCACATCGTCCCATTTCTCGGTTTTTGCACGCTCACGCAAAATTTGATCGGCTGCGATGATATTTTCGCTCAGGCCCGCGTAGCCTGTCTGCATTCCGGCCAGCACCTGCTGCTCCGAGGCGGTGAGCGGGTGCTTGAAATTGAGGAAGGGCTGCCACACGAACAGCACGCGCACGTTATATTCAGCGGCCAGGGCGCGGATCATGCGCTGATTTGCCAGCCAGCGCTCAACAATCGTCTGCGGTGCGGCGTTGTCGGTGGCGACGAGCGATAGCTGCGCGGGATCGAGTTTGGCATTCAGCGGGCGCAGCAGCGGCAGGCCCGTCCGCAGCAAACGTCCGCCCTCCACGTCGCTGATGCGCTGCTCCTCTTGCAATGACACACCTGTCACGTCCTGGCGCGTGGCTGAGAGCAGATCATTGAAGCCGCCATAGAAGACAGCAACCTGTGGGACGTGATTTTGCGCCAACTGCATCTGAAACAGGATCATATCTTGCGTGCTGACATAACCCGTTTGCCCATAATTCACCACGTTCATGCCGGGCAGATGTGCTGCCAGCACGCTCGGAATCGTGTAGGCATCGCGTGCGCCTTCGCCCCACAGCGTGCTGCCGCCGAAGAAAGCCACTGTCGGCGCGTCGGCAGAGGCGGCGCTGGTGGTGCGGCGCAGTCCCTCCGCTGAGACATTGATATCATCCCCCTGAAATGCGCCGACTGTCCAGTAGCTGTAGGGCAGCCAGCGCACGCGAAGCTGTGCCAGTTCGCTGCGATACTGCGCGGCATTGACAGGCGTGCCATCGTCATGGAAGGCGAAATCGCGGTAATCCAGCCCGCCGCGAATGCGATCATCCAGATGGGTGGCTTGCAGCAGCAGATGATTGGCAAACGCCAGACTGCTGATCAGCAGCAGCCCGCTTGTGACGAATCCCACCGCGCCCCATGTATTGCGCGTGCGCGTCCACCAAGCCCGCAGCGCTGCCGTATTGACCACGCCGACGAACGCGAAAAAGATGATCGACAGACACACCAGCAGAAAGCGAGCAGGCGCGATGAAGGCCGGGGCTACGCTGTACAGCGCCTGGGCTGCGATCAGATTGAGATACAGCACAAGCAGCGCCAGCCCGATCATCAGCGTCCGCGAGGTGAGCAGGCGGCTCAGGCGTGTGACGGGCAGACGTTCGGGCGGCGTGCGGAAGATCAGAATGCACAGGCCGACCCAGGCCAGCACGAGGCCGCCGCAGCCCAGGATGATGCCTGTTCGCAAACGGGCATAGGTCGGGTCGGGTGAGACCGGGGAGAAGAAGAAGGCCGCCCACGTTAGCGCCATCGGCACAAGCGCCAGAATTGCAAAGCCAAACGCATTCCGCGCCAGAATCTGCGCGGGCGTCTCAGCCGATGAAGATGTCAGTTCCATTTTGATTCCTTACATGCGGAAGTTGCCGTAACGCGGCGCACCCGGACTGACCCAATCTCGATTATAGGACATGCTCAAGCCCGTGATGAGGGCCTGTCGCGTGTCGCGGGGATCGAGCAGGCCATCATCCCACAGGCGGGCCGTGCCAAAATAGGGGTCTGATTCCTTCTCGAAGCTCTGGCGCACCATCGCCTTCATCATACCGATTTGCTCTTGATCGGGTTCCGTGCCTGCCCGCCGCATCGACGCCTCTTGAATGATGCCGAGCACGCCCGCCGCCTGATCCGCGCCCATGACAGCGGTGCGGCTGGTGGGCCATGCAAAAATCAAGCGTGGGTCATAGGGCCGCCCACACATGGCATAGTAACCCGCACCATAGGCTCCGCCCACAAGCACACTGAACTGTGGCACAGTGCTGTTAGCGACAGCATTGATCATTTTGCTGCCATCCTTGATGATGCCGCCGTGCTCGGCCTTGCTGCCCACCATGAAGCCCGTGATATTTTGCAGATAGATAAGCGGCGTGCGGCTGTGATTGCACAGTTGGATGAACTGCGCTGCCTTATTCGCACTCTCGCTGAAGAGCACACCGTTATTGGCGATGAGGCCCACCGGAAAGCCGCCCAGATAGGCCCAGCCGCAGACGAGGCTGCTGCCATAATCCGGCTTAAATTCGAGCATGTTGGAGCCATCGACGAGGCGGGCAATGACTTCGCGCATATCCAGCGGCTTACGAACGGTATCCATCGGCACAAGGCCCAGGAGTTCATCAGGATCATAGGTGGGCGGCTCCGGCGTGCGCGTGTTGCTGCGTATTGTCTTGTGCCAATTGAGCCGTTGCACAATCTCGCGCCCGATGCGAATGGCATCCGCGTCATTCTCGGCCACAAAATCGACCAGACCGGAGATGCTGGCGTGCATATCTGTGCCGCCGAGCGCTTCTTCGTCAATGTCT
Source organism: Anaerolineae bacterium (assembly GCA_034436915.1). GTDB lineage: Bacteria > Chloroflexota > Anaerolineae > Aggregatilineales > Phototrophicaceae > JALHOR01. Next base: position 6,009 of record DAOTUR010000204.1, on the reverse strand, counting down.
TCGCCCGTTGCCATCTTCACCAGCGGCGGCCCGCCCAGGAAGGCCATCGCCTGTTTTCGCACGAAGACGGTGTAATCACTGAGGCCGGGGATATAAGCGCCGCCCGCTGTACTGTTGCCAAACACGAGCGAAATTTGCGGCAGGCCGAGGGCGCTCATCTGCGCTTGATTGGCGAAGCCGCGCCCGCCCCTGACGAAAATTTCGCTCTGGTGGGGCAGATTTGCGCCGCCCGATTCCACCAGATAGATCGTCGGGAGGCCGTTGACGCGGGCAATCTCCTGAGCACGCAGTGATTTTTCCAGCGACATCGGGTAGGTCGTGCCGGCTTTTATGGCGGGATTATTGGCGCTGATGAGGCATTCGCCGCCGCCCACTGTGCCAATGCCTGTGATGATGCCTGCGCCCGGTGTTTCATTGTCATACATCTCGTAGGCCGCCAGCGTCGAGAGTTCGAGGAAGGCCGTATTGGGATCGAGCAGAAGCTCAACCCGCTCACGGGCGGGCAGCTTGCCGCGTTCGATCATGCGCTGATTATTTTTGGCGCTGGCCTCACGCACCGCCGTCTGCCGCATGGTGAGCACCTGTATCAGGCGCTGATTGTGCTCATAGGTGGTGCGATAATCGCTGCTGCGCGGATCAATTTTGCTGACAATACGGTGCATAAGTTTATATTCCAGAGCGTAGCAATCTATTAAATCAGAATTTGATTGAGATTGTAACGGGTGTACGAGATGTGCGCCATTGACGATTGACGGAACGGCCCCTCATCATTAGAATTGACCCGTTCCGTTGGAGTTGCTAAAGAACATCCAACCCCGAGTGCAGCGTGCATCGGGGGTTATACGTCCCAGGAGTTTTATCATGGCCGAGTATACGCTCACGGGCGCGCTGCGCACGGTGGCAGGCAGACAAGTTGGGCAGGTACGTCGTGCGGGTCTCGTTCCCGGCACCATCTATGGCCCGAAGACAAAACCCGTGAATGTGCAGTTCCCGTATCGTGCCCTGCAAGTGGCATTGATGCGTGCGGGTGGTACACATCTCATCAATCTGACCGTTGAAGGCAGCGAAACCTACACCGTGATCGCACGCGAAGTTCAGCGTGATATCATTCGTGGCGATATCCTGCACGTCGATTTCTTCGCGCTCGATCTGAATGCCAGACTTCGTACCGATGTACCGTTGATCTATAAGGGTGAAAGCCCGGCGGTGCTGGCAAAGCAGGCGATTCTCATCACAGGCACCAGCAGCCTGACCGTTGAACTGCTGCCCTCGCAGCTCATCAGCGAGATTGAAATTGATCTGACCCAGTTGAAGCAGGTGGGCGATGCGATCCTCGTGTCGGATATCAAGCTGGCCGCCGGCATTGAAATCATGAATGAGCCGGAAGAAATGCTCGCCAAGCTGGTGCAGCCGTCAGCCGCTCGTGCGGAAGAAGATGCCGAAGCCGAAGCCGGCGCGACACAACCGGAAGTCATCAGCAAGGGCAAGGAAGACGAAGAGGCATAATCCTCTTTTCCCCTTTGTCAGACAGCAAAACAGCGGCTCTTCCTACGAGAAGGCCGCTGTTTTTGATTCCACATCACGATCATTATGATAGAGAAGGGATGTTGTTGTAGGGACTTGGCCTGCCATGTCCACAGGTTCGGACGAGGCGGGCCTCATCCCTACAGGGCGCGATATATCGCGCCCCTACGGCAATCTTACAGGAGGCCGTGAGATGAGGGGTTTATTCGTGCTCAACGCTGCCGTTGCCATTGGACGACTCTGAATCATCATCAGCGCTGGTGTCGTCTAAAATCACACTCTCAACGACTTCGCCATCGACAATGCCATCCGCCTCATTTGCAGAGATAACACTCTCTATCTCCGCTTCTTCGTCCTCGCCGTTGAGGATGGCAATGCCCACCACCTCATCGCGCTTGTTCATATTCATAAGTTTGACGCCCTGCGTGCTGCGGCTCGTCTCACGAATTTGATCCAAGCTGGTACGGAGCACTGTCCCCAGGCGCGTGATGAGCAGAATACCATCCTGCTCCGTGATGCAGCGCATGGCGACAATTGGCCCGGTGCGCTCATTGCGCGAGATCGTGCGAATGCCAACGGTGTAGCGGCTGCGCTGTGTATACTCGTCCAACGCGGTGCGCTTGCCAAAGCCATTTTGCGTCACGACCAGGACATGCGTGTGATCTTCGCCCACAACATCCATGCCCACCACATGATCGTTCTCTTGCAGGCGAATCGCATTGACGCCGCCCGCAGGCCGCCCCATCACGCGCACCTCCTGTTCGGCAAAGCGCACGCTCTGGCCCTGTTCAGTGACGATGACGATATCCTGATGGCCCTGCGTCAATTTCACCCATCCCAGCGTGTCGCCGTCGGTGAGCGTCATGGCAATCAGGCCGCTTGGACGCACCGCCTCAAACTCATGCAGATGCACGCGCTTGATGCGACCTTCGCGGGTCGCCATGATGAAGTAGGCTTCGGCGGCCTCAAAGTTTTCCACAGGCAGCACCGCCGTAATCGTCTCGTCTGTCCCCAGATTGAGGATCATGTGGACGAGCATCCCTTTGGCCGCACGGTCTGCTTCCGGGATACGATGGGCGCGTTCGGAATAAACTTTGCCCTTGTTGGTGAAGAACAGCACTGTGTCATGGTTGTTGGCGGCGAAGAGATCGAGCAGGGTATCCTCTTCTTTGGTCTCCATGCCGCGCACGCCCTTGCCACCGCGCCGCTGCGCCCGATACAGGCGGGCGGGGGTACGCTTGATATAGCCGCGCTGCGTCAGCGAAATGACGACATTCTCTTCCTGAATCAGATCGTCCTCGTCCAATTCGGCGTTGCCATATAGGATGCTGGTCTTACGCATGTCGCCGTACTCTTCCGAGATCATTGCCAGATCTTCTTTGATCAGGGCGAGAATCTTGTACGGGTTGGCGAGCAGGTCTTCCAGGTAGTCGATGCGTGACTGTACCTGATCATACTCTTCCTGCAATTTCTGGCGCTCCAGGGCGGCCAGACGACGAAGCTGCATATCGAGGATGGCGCTGGCCTGGATCTCCGTCAGGACCAATTGATCCATCAACTCCGCACGCGCCATCTCCACATCCGCCGCGCCGCGAATGATGCGAATCACGCGATCAATATCCGTGACGGCTTTGATCAGGCCGACTAGGATATGCGCCCGCGCCCGCTGCTTCTCCAGCTCAAACTCGCTGCGGCGCACAATCACGTTGTAGCGATGGTCGATGTAGATGGTGAGCGCCCGCTTGAGGCTCAGGTTGCGCGGCTCACCGTTCACCAGCGCCAGCATCTGAATGCTGTAGAAGGTTTGCAACGACGTGTATTTGTAGAGCTGATTGATAATCGTTTGGGGCGAGGAGTGCTTTTTCAACTCCACCACAATCCGCATCCCATCGCGCCCGGATTCGTCGCGCAGATCGCGCACCCCTTCCAGGCGGCCCTCATGCACCAGCGCCACAATGCGCTCAATGATGGCGACCTTGCTCACCTGATAGGGGATGGAGTTGAAGACGATACGGAGGCTCTCGTTTTTCGTCTCCTCCAGCGTATAGGTGGCGCGGACGGCCACGCGGCCCTTGCCGGTGGCGTAGGCTTCGCGCAAATCGTCGCTGACGATGATCTGTGCGCCCATCGGGAAATCCGGCCCCTGCACGAATTTCATCAAATCTTCGACGGTGATATCATCGAGATTTTCATAGTTGTCGATGAGATAGGTGATGGCCTGAATCAGTTCGCGCAAGTTGTGCGGCGGGATGTTGGTCGCCATGCCCACAGCGATGCCGCTCGTGCCGTTCAACAGCAAATTGGGCAGGCGGGCGGGCAGCACCGATGGCTCCTGCTGCGTACCATCGTAGTTATCGGTAAAATCGACGGTATCCATCTGGATATCGACGAGCAGTTCGCCCGCGATTTTGGCGAGACGGGCTTCGGTATAGCGCATCGCTGCCGGGCTGTCTCCGTCCAGGCTGCCAAAGTTGCCCTGTCCATCGATCAACGGATAGCGCAAACTAAAATCCTGGGCCATACGTGCCAGCGAATCATACACGGCGGTATCACCATGCGGGTGATATTTGCCCAGCACTTCGCCGACGATACGGGCGCTCTTTTTGTACGCTGTGCCGGCGCGGATGCCCATATCGTGCATGGCATAGAGAATACGCCGATGGACGGGTTTCAGACCGTCACGCGCATCAGGCAGAGCACGGGCCACGATAACACTCATGGCATAATCGAGGTAGCTGCCGCGCATTTCTTCGTTGATGTTAATCGTTCTTACGAGGCCCGCGTTGCTGCTGCTGCCGCCTTCGTCATTGAACGTCGGTGTATCCATACGTCATCACCCGTTCGGAAATTGAGAGATATGTGATTTATAAAGGTGAGATCGAATAGTAAACTTGTTCTATCGCCTGTTTATGCATTCGACCTGCGTTTTCACGAAATCAACACAATGATTATATCATAGAACACAGCATTTTTGGAGTTGGAAAATGACACAAATGGTCGAAAAATTGGCCCTGATTCTGGCCCTGTTGGGTCTTCTGGTCGGATTGGTGAGCGCTCAGGCAGGGGAGGCCGTGCCTGTGCTCCTGAAGGGGCAAAACGAGGCCCAAATCGCCACCTGGAAAGACGATCTCATCAGCGCCTTTGGTGAGCAAACTCTCATGTGGGTCGCGGCAGAGAAGGACGCCGATATCGTCATCACCGCGCAGGCGGAGGGGACGACGCTGTTTGTGCGTCAGAATGCGATTCAGCGCCTCTCGCCCATCCTGGAGCCTGCGCCGCCTGTGGTATTAGAAGATGCCGCCGATGCAGGGGTTGTTGCGGCTTTGCTATGGCCGCTGGTGCAGGGCAACTGCGCCGACAACGAAGAGAAGAGCATGCTCGATCTGATCAACGCGCCGCTGCGTGATCTCTACCGCGCCAACTGTGCGCTCATTGCGGCCACCAGCGGAGAAACGCCGAATCACGAGGCACTTTTAGAGGTGATGCATCAATTTGAAAAAGCCTTTACGATCCGCGAGGCCAAAGCCAACTGGATCTGGCTGATCCATGCCAGCCGCCAGCTCTTTTATACCCGCGAGTTGATCGCGCTTGAAATTTTGAATCCTGTCTCCGATGATGCCAATAAAGCCTTCTGGGTTGGCAAACGCGGCCAATTTTATGCGCTGGATTTCGATTATCAGGCCGCCAAGCGTGATCTTGATCGGGCGATGGCGGCGGCCCCCGACAATCCGCTGTATCCCACGCTCAAGGGCGACGTGTATCTGCTGCTGTACGAGTGGAACAATGCTAAAGTCGCCTTTGATGCCGCGATTGCGCTTGATCCGACGTTTGCGCTGGCCTATTTTGAGCGCGGCGTGCTGCTCTCTACCATGACCGATACAGCAGGGGCGAATGCGGATTTTTCGATGTATCTGTCGCTTGCGCCGCGTGGGGTGTATGCAGACTTGGCGCGGCAGTATGGGGGCGGGGGATGAGGGGGAGGAGTGGGCTTGGCACGCCAAGCCCTTACAAGCTATCATGTTTTAGTAGCGGGTAGCCTGTAGCGATGTCTGTCTGGATATATTGGCTGGTTGCTTGAGCCTGCTGACCAATGAATGCCGCAACATCCTTAATAATTTCACGGGCTTCAATCCACAGCAGGGCTGCCCGCTGACCCAACTTTTGCGCCGAAATTTCTTCTGCAATGGCTTGATAATACAGGCCCAGTAGCGGCTGATGATCTCTCAAAGAGGCTTTGTTGGAGAGAGCAAGTTCTTTTTTCAAATGCGCCGCTGTCCATCCCCACAGTCCCTTGTAAATATTATCAGTGGCTATTGCGTAATGCTTGGGGTTGAGAGCCTCAGCAATGGCAAGACCTAACGCTAGTAGTCAGATACCCCACGCCTAAAGGCGGGGGCTTGCAGTTATGGCGGGATTGAAACCCAAAACACACACCGCGTATGGCGGAATGACCGCCGCCCGGCGTCCGATGTTGACCGCCGCGTT
>DAOTUR010000203.1:0-9177 GCA_034436915.1 Anaerolineae bacterium | reverse complement strand
TACATCTTCAACCAAACTCTTGAGCAGTTCCGTCGGCGAAGGTGTGTAATTGCCAACGTGCCGCACAACGATGCCGCTGGCATAATTTGCCAGCATGACCGCATCACGATATGAGGCCCCGGCGATGAGCGCCAGTGTCATCACGGCGATGGTGGTATCGCCCGCGCCTACCGTGTCGTACACATCGCTGACCTGGGGCGATGGGCAGTGGTGGACAGCGCCGTAGGCTGCTGCCACTGTTGCGCCTGCGGCCCCGCGTGTGATAACCATCGCCCCCTTCAAATCGAGATCACGGGCCAAAAAGCGGGCGGCCTCGGCAAAATCATCATCTGTGGCAAGATCGCGCCCGGTGACAGCACGGGCATCATCAGCGTTGCACTTGACCACATCAAACCCGTGATATTTTTCCAGGTGGCCCTGCGCGTCCACCGTCCGCAGCAAACCCGCACCGTGTACCTCGTCGCCCAGACGGGCCACAAAGGTCGGCGTGAGCAGGCCCGATTGATAATCAGAGATGAGAATCGCCTGACAACCCGCCCAGGCATGACGCACCACCTCAAGCAAGCGTTCCTCCGTCTCGGCACTGATGGGGCTGCGAGACACCGTATCGACCCGCGCCACCTGCTGCGGAAAGCGCAGTCCCATCTGGGCCAGGATGCGCGTCTTCAGCGTCGTCGGGCGATCTGGCAGCGGCAGAAGCCCAGTGACATCGATGCCGCGTCGGCTCAGTTCGTCGCGCAAACGCTGGGCGGCGCTGTCTTCTCCGACAAGGCCAATTTGCTGCGCGTGGCTGCCCAGAGACATGATATTTGAGGCAGGGTTGGCGGCTCCGCCCGGAATATACCGTCGTTCCGTCAATTCAAGCACAGGAATCGGGGCTTCACGGCTGATGCGCTCTGGCGTACCGATGAGATACTCATCGAGAATCACATCGCCCAGGACGAGCACCTTATGGCCTGCCAGGAGCGGCACAATGGCTTGCAGCGACTCCGTCATGTCACATCCTTTGCAATTTAATGAGAGATGATTATAAGGCATTTATGAATCATCGGTATAATGGAGCAGGTGACGCAGCCCACCCTTTTATTGTGCTGCATACGTTGTGTATGGCGCTGTATCGGCTCGTAGAGTCTACGCCACCCCTTTATTGTGGAGACGCTGCCGCACGCTGTAGGAGTTCATGCAATGACGATTGAATTTGTGTTCCGTATTGCCGGGATGGTGATCTTTGCGATTCTGGGGGCACGCCTGGGCACGCAGGCCGCCGAGTTCCTCAATCTGGATGTCCAGAGCCGCGCTTTTGTCTTCGGGCTGGCTGGCTCGTTGTTTGGCCTGATTATGACGCCCTGGTTCACGATCCGTCCGGTACGGGCGCTGTATAAAAGCATCAACGAAATGCCGATTGATCGTATCCTGATGACGGGCACGGGCGCGATGCTAGGGCTAACGCTGGCGCTGCTGGCCGCCTATCCCCTGTCGCTGCTGCCGACGCCGTTAGGCACGATTGCGCCCCCTGCCGTGTCGGTGATTGCCGCTTATCTGGGGATGAGCATCTTTAGCGCCCGTTCGCGTGAAATCAGCGATACACTTCTCGCACGCTTCAGCAAGTCGCCGCTGCAAAGTGCTATCCAATCCAATCGCAAGCTCATCCTGGATACGAGCGTGCTCATCGATGGGCGCATTGTGGATGTGGCGGAAACGGGTTTTATAGGCGGTATCCTCGTCGTGCCGCGTTTCGTCCTCAATGAGCTGCACCGCGTGGCCGACTCATCCGATATGCTGCGGCGCAATCGTGGGCGGCGCGGCCTCGCCCTTTTGAAGGAGCTTCAGCAGAGCGAGGCGATTCAGATGAGCTTCACCGATGAGGATTTTGAGGAGATCGCCGAAGTCGATTACAAGCTCATCGCGCTGGCTCAGAAGACCGGCGGCGTGCTCGTCACCAACGATTTCAATCTCAATCAGGTAGCGGATACACAGGGCGTCAGTGTGCTGAATATCAACAATCTCGCCAATGCGGTGCGCCCGATGTATATCCCGGATGAGACCTTCCCCATTCGCATCATTCAGGAGGGCAAAGACCAGAATCAGGGCGTGGGCTATCTCGATGATGGCACAATGATTGTGGTGGAGAATGGCAAAACGCATATGGATCGCACCATCATCGTGCGCGTGACCAAGCTCATCAACAAGCCGACGGGCCGCATGATCTTCGCCATCCCGGACAGCCAGAATCCGCGTCCGCCGACACCCACCCCGACGTCATAGTGCGATTTTCCATCTGCAAAAGGGCGTTCCAAATTCCTGGTGAGCGTAGGCACACAGCCTACTGTGTCCACAATTTCGGACAAGGCGGGCCTTGTCCCTACCCGATCCTGTATTATTTTTAACAGTCAACTTTTTAAGATGCCTCTGCTGCATCTTGACGAGGCGGTTGAGGCAACTCGGCTTTTTTCCGGTCATCCCACAGCGATAGCAGCACGCCCGCCGCAATCAAGCCCCCGCCCACCCACAGCCCCGGCGTCATCGGCTGACTGAGGAATAACGCGCCCAGAAACGCCCCGGTGAGCGGCTGCGCGAAGAAAAACAGCGACGCGACTGAGGCATCAATCAGGGCAAAAGCGCGATTCCACAGCCACATCGCCAGCGCCGTTGACACAACCCCCAGATACAGGATGCCGACGATGGTTCCGCCATCAATCGCGCCAATCGTGCGTGAGCGTAATTCGATGAACATGGACGGGATCGTGACAAACAGGCCGCCAATGAACGCCCCCGCCGTGATTTGCAGCGTATCGGGCATGTCATCGCCTGTGCCATTTTTCGTCGGGGTGCTGATGAGGCGCACAAGGACGGAATACAGCCCCCAGGTCAGCGCCGCAATCGCCAGAAACACATTCCCGGTGAATGAGTCCGAGTTAAAATTCGCCTGCGTCGGGTCGATGATGATGAGCACGCCAATCGTCGCCAGCACCACCGCGCCCAGGCGAATCAGCGTCAGACGTTCGTGCAAAATCAAAATCGCAAAGACGACGATGAAGGCGGGCGAGGCGCTCGTCACCAGCGCCCCATTCACTGCTGTAGAGAGGTCTGTGCCAACGAACTGCGCCCCCAGGCTCAATCCAAAGCCCACCACGCCCACGCCCAGCGAACGCCATAACATGCGGCCTGTCGGGAGGCGTTTGCCCTGGGCATAAAGCGCCGCCATGAGTACGAGAAGCCCCATGCCAATCCGCAGATTGAGCAGCGTAAACGGCGGAATCACCTTGAGCACCACATCGCTCACGACATACATCCCGCCCCAGATCGCCGCTGCAAGAATCCCATACAATGCGCCGCGTCCCTGCTGTGACATGACCCCTTCTCTCCCCTTGTGACCCAGAATAGAAAGGAAAGATTATAGAGCGCGAAAATCTCTATGGATAGGGGCGCGGGATTGTGGTTATACTCTAAAATAACGAGCCGATAGACAGAGTTCACGACTCTGCGTAACCTCTTTTTCCCAAAGATGCGAACAATCCGACTGAACGGCCAACCACAGCCCCTCATCCCGATTCGCACATTTCGGGACGAGTATCATCTCTCTGCCTCCTTTGGTGTGGCTCTGTTTGAGCCGAAAGATTACACCGGGTTGGCGGCTCTCGATCATGCAGGGGCGGATTTGCAGCGCCTTCGCGCCTGCATTCTCCAGATAATCCCCCACCGCCTGCCGCTGCTCGATCTGCTGACATTGAACGACACCCTGCAAGACGCTTTTGACAGCGAACTACGCAGTATCAATCCCCGCATTGGCCTGCGCGAGGCCGATATTGAGTTTGCTGTGGCAGGCTTTGGCGATGTATGTCGGGCGTGGAGCTATGCGCTGATTCGGGCGCGGGGAGTCAAGCCTGATTTTGCGTCTGTGTATGGCGAGTGGCTGGATAACTCGGTGCGACTCTCAAGCCAGGAGCACGCCTACATATGCCAGGATGAGACCTGGGTGATTCGTATCCTGAACGCGATTTATGGCCGTATCGGGCTGGAGATCAGGATGCAGGATAGGACGGTGTATGTGGCTGATTCGGTCTACACCTGCCCCGCCGAGGGCTTTATGGCGGCGCTGCTGCAAGAGGTGGCAGAGCGTTTACAAACGATATAGGTTTGTAGGGGCACGATATATCGTGCCCTCAAGATTCCATCTATTTCCGTGTGCCTCTTATGACCGCCCCATAGATCATAAACTCAAATTCATCATCGGCAATCTCATCCGGCAGATGATACAGCGCTTTCATGGCGGCAGGCGCACCCGCAAACAGCGATCTCAGCGCCTGAGCATGGACGGCGGAGGTGTTGATGCGCTGTAGCCACGCCCCAAAATGCAGCGGCACATCAAAATTCAGCATGACCTCCAGCGCAAAACCCGCCCCCTGCAAAAATGTCATCCACTCTGAGATGCAGTAATCGCGCACATGCGAGGGATCGCGCACGAGTTCCAGCGTCTGCAAAAACGTATCCGCCGCATAATCTTCTGATCCCACAATATCGCTCAGGATGAACGCGCCGCCGGGCTTGAGCACGCGGGCAAATTCGCGCAGGGCTGTTTCCGGGTGCGGCCAATGATGGGCGCTCAGACGTGACACGACGAGATCAAAACTGGCATCCTCAAACGGCAGTTGTTCAACGTCGGCTTCCCGCGTGACGACATTCGTCAGGCCCTTTTCGGCGGCCAGGCGCTGCATCTGCTCCAGCATCGACGGCGTGAGATCGCACGCAACGACCTGGGCGACATGCGGCGCAAACGCGAGGCCCGTATGCCCTGCGCCACAGCCTGCATCGAGGATTGTCCAATGCGCCTGTGGGCGGGCAATCTCAAGCATAGCCGTGAGATCAACCCCCTTTTGATGGACAGGGCTGCTGGCATACGCGGCGGCGGCACTGCCAAACTGCTGCTGAACGGCGTTTTTGATGCTGTCTGCATTCATGAATAATCCTATCAATATATTGACGATATTGATCAATTATAGACATATTTTCACATTGAAGTCAATCTATTATTCTGTGATGAGGGAATCGCACATTTCCCTCAAGCCGATATAATCAGTGATGATTATTGAAGATATGGGGTATGCGAGCAGTCTATGAAGTTACCCGCAGGCATCTTTAAAAAATACGACATTCGCGGCGTTGCGCTGGGCGAAAAAGCCGTCCTGACGAAAGAGATTGCGTACCTCATCGGGCATGGTATTGGCACATATCTCCAGCGCGTGGAGAAGCAAACTCGCGTCATCGTGGGGCGCGATAATCGGCACTCGTCGTTTGCGCTGCAAGATCAGTTGATGGAGGGCCTCAAGCGCAGCGGCTGCACCGTGATTGATATTGGCCTCGTGAGCACGCCGCTCGTCTACTGGCACGCCGTCCAGAATGACAATATCGGCGGTGTCATGGTCACGGGCAGCCATCTCAGCCGCGAATATAACGGCTTCAAGCTGAGTGTGGGCAGCCGCAATATCTATGACACCCAACTCCAGCGCATCGCTCAGATGATTGAAAGCGGTGAGCTGGCTTACAGTCGCGGTGAGATCATGACGGAAACAGGCGCATACAGCCAATATGTGCATGATCTGGAAAAGCGCGTCACGATCAGCCGCCCGCTCAAGGTCGTCATCGACGCGGGCAATGGCACAGCCGGACTCTTTGCACCGCGCCTGATGCAGTTGTGGGGGCTGAACGCAACGGGCCTCTTCATCGATCCGGATGGGGATTATCCCAATCATCAGCCTGATCCGTCGGATGAGCGCAATCTCAAAGCCTTGAGCGCCAAAGTCCTTGAAATCGGCGCGGATGTGGGCATTGCCTTTGATGGCGATGCGGATCGCATGGGTGCAGTGGATGAAAAAGGCCAGCCGATTGCGGCAGATCGTTTGCTGGCGCTGCTGGCCCAGGATTTGCTGACGCGGCAGCCTGGCGGCGTGATCCTGGGGGATGTGCTGTGCAGCCAGGTGCTGTTTGACGCTGTGAAAGCGGCGGGCGGCATTCCCGTAATGGCGGCCAGTGGGCATTCCATCGTCAAGGATGCCATGCGGACGCATCAGGCGCTGCTTGGCGGGGAGCAGAGCGGGCATATCTTCCTGGGCGAGGATTATTTTGGCTTTGACGATGCCTATCTCGTGGCGGGGCGATTGATTCAACTGATCGCCAATGGCACAAAATCGCTGTCAGAATTGGATAACGATCTGCCGCATCTGTACAGCACGCCGGAATATCGCCCGCACTGCCCCGACAGCGAGAAAGCCCATGTCATCAAAAGCGTGGGCGACATGCTCAAAGACAAGGGCCAGATCACCGATGTAGACGGGGTGCGCGTGCAGTTCGAGCATGGTTGGGGCCTGCTGCGGGCCAGCAATACCGAGCCTGTGCTCTCGCTGCGCTTTGAGGCCACGACTCGTGAATATGCACTGGCCTACCGTGATCTGTTTGCCCAAGCCCTGGCCCAATTTCCACATGTTGAACCGTTCGGAGATTCACAAACTTCTGCCTGATGTGAGAGCGAGAGCCAACTGTATGCGTAAAGTCCTGTACATGCTGGGCGAACTGAGCGACGACGATATTGAGTGGATGATCACATCCGGCGAGAAAAAATCGCTTGCGGCGGGCGATACTCTGATTCAGGAGGGACGTGTCGCGGAAGGCTTGTATATCCTGCTGTCCGGCAAGCTCGTCGTCGTGGGCAAGAACAATCATCAGATCGCCATGCTTGAGCGCGGCGAGATCACGGGCGAAATGTCGATCATTGAGTCGCGTGTTCCCAATGCCAGCGTCAAAGCGGCCACGCCTGCGGTGGTGCTGATCATTCCGCGTTATGCGGTGCAGAAGCGTCTCGATACCAATATCGGGTTTGCGGCCCGCTTTTATAAGGCGATGTCGCTGTTCCTGTCAGATCGCCTGCGGACAACGACAGAGCAGCTTCTCAGCACCAATGATCGGTCACGCACAGCCGATATGGATGAACTCGATGACAAAGTGCTGGACAATATCTATCTGGCAGGCACACGTTTCGAGATGATGATGAAGCGGCTGCTGCAAGAGGGATGACCCTTCCCTAAATCCCTCCCCACGCCGTGAGGAGGGACTTTTGCCCTGTTTTGCGCCTCCTCGCTCGCAGTGGAAGAGGCGTTGGGGTAAGGGGTTTTTCTAGCGAATGCTCCACGCGCTCTCTGGCACACCCGCCTGAAAATTGGCATAGCGGGCCGCCGTAAACAGCCAATCCGACAGACGGTTGAGATATTGCAGCGTCCAGGGGCCAAGCGCCTCATGCTCGGCCAGCGCCACCGTGAAACGTTCAGCGCGGCGGCAGACGGTACGGGCTACATGCAGATGCGCCGCGATGGGTGTGCCGCCCGGCAGTACAAACGTCTTGAGTTCGGGCAGTTGATCGGTCATGGTGTCAATCGTTGTCTCCAACCACTGCACCGCGCTCTCCTCCACCCGCACCACCCAGCTCGCATTCGACTCAAGCGGCGTGGCAAGATCAGCGCCCAGATGAAACAGTTGATTCTGAATCTGCTCTAACCAGGGGCCAAGATCACTCTGCGGCTGAAGCGTGCGGACAATGCCCAGATGTGAATTCAGCTCATCCACTGTGCCATAGGACTCCACCCGCAGATGATCCTTCCGCACTCGTCCGCCGCTGAACAAGCTTGTCGTGCCATCGTCACCCGTCCGTGTATAAATTTTCATAACCCTATCCTCTGTCTCGTGTTTAGAAGTCTGATTGTACAGGAGGAACGAGGCAAGACAGGAGACAATCTGACTCCTGTTTTTGCAATGGCATTGCAATAAAATGGGCGGGATCAGAATTCGATGAGGGGAAGTCAGTCGCCAGATGAAGATCATCGTATGGAGTATGGCTGTCATCTATCTTTTACTCGCAGGATCAGGGGTTGGCTCTGTCGCGGCGCAGACATCCGACTGCCCCCAGGCCACGCAGCCTATCGCCTATGGCGACCAGATCACGGGCGATATCACGAGTGATACAGTCTTCGTGTTTTACTGCTTTCAGGGACAAAAGGGTGACCAGATTGTCATCGATGTCGAAGCCATGCGAGGCAATCTTGATCCGTATGTCATGCTCAGTGATATCAAAGTCGAAAATTTCTATGCTGAAAATGACAACCTCTCGCCGCGCAATCTCGATTCTCACATCGACTTTACCCTGGAAGAGGATGCCCGCTATGTTATTTCTGTCACGCGCATTCATGGCAATAAGGGCGATACACTGGGCAGCTTTCGCCTGACGCTCGAAAATCAGGCCACCTCATCGCCATCGCCGCATATCAACGTCAGTGCAGGCGAAGGCGGGCAGTGTGTCGCGGGCAGCAATATGCTTATTCCTGGCTATGCCATCAGTTCTGTGCTCGATGATGACAACTACCTGCGAAGCTACTGTTTTTATGGCCTCAAAGGGATGGAATACCGTATGTCCGTTGAGACCACGAAAGACGATCTCGACCCGATGGTGTTTGTGACCACGCCCGATCTCCAGACAGTCATCGACAGCAACGACAATGCCAGTACCCGCACCCGCGATGCCCGTCTTGATTTTGTGCCGGATGCCGATGGCGTCTATCTGCTTCTGGTGGCGCGTGCCGATCTCGATAAGGGCAAAACAGCGGGCGAATACCGCCTCAGCCTGGACAATCGCACGACGAATACGCCCGGTACCTGCGCCGATGCCCTCACCTTCCCATCACAGGGCGTGACGCTGGAACGCGCAAAGGATGTGTTTCTGCATGTGTACTGCTACAACGGCACAGCGGGTGAGCGCGTGACGTTCAGCGCGACAGCCCAGAAGGGAAGCCTGGATATGGTGCTGTTCATCACCGCCGCCAATCTTGACCCGATTGAGCAGGGAGAGAGCAAGGATACATCGCTGGATGTCACGGCCACGCTGCCTGATGATGGCCCGTATCTGCTTATCGTCTTCGATCTCACAGGCTCCGGCCAGATCGACATGACCTTCACAGGCGTCTCCTGAGCTTCTCATGTTCACGTATCCGTGAGAATCGTAATCATTCACCTACCCGTGAGGATCGTGGGTTCGTAGGGGCAGGATGCATCCTGCCCAATGACAAATATCCTTCAAATCAATCAGGGCGCGATACATCGCGCCCCTACAGGGGCATTTTTCTCGCGGATAGGTGA
>DAOTUR010000202.1:0-3465 GCA_034436915.1 Anaerolineae bacterium | reverse complement strand
AACGCGGCGGTCAACATCGGACGCCGGGCGGCGGTCATTCCGCCATACGCGGTGTGTGTTTTGGGTTTCAATCCCGCCATAACTGCAAGCCCCCGCCTTTAGGCGTGGGGTATCTGACTCCCAACCGTTTGTACTCTGTGAGATTGTTCTACGAAATCTGAGCGGCTGCGCCTTCAGCCTGGATGCGATCATGCAATTCGCGGGTGTCGCGGGAGGGGCGAACGCCAACGGTGCGCTGCAAATAGTCTTCCAGCAGCGTGTATTGGTTCAGGGCGTCATCAATCGCACCCAATTTCCAGTACATGGTCATGGCCTCACGGTGGATATCCTCGCGCTGAGGCACCTCCTTCAGAGCACGCAGGAAGTAGCCCAGTGCTTCGGCATAGTGACCTTTGCGTTTTTGCAAGCGGCTCATATCGATCAGCACATCAACATACATCAGGCGCAGCTTCTCGCGGCGCTCTTCCACCCAGGGCAGCACCATCGTCGAGAGAAAAGGCGCTTTGTAGATATCGAGGGCGCGGCGGTACAGACGCTCCTGCTCGGTTTCATCCGTTGTGGCGGCGGCCTGCTCTAAGGCGGTTGTGAAATCCGCTACGTCGTAGTGACGCTGCACGCTGTCGCTGGGATGATAGAAGCCGTTGGCATAATTGGTGAATTCGTAGTCAGCATCAGCATGGCGAGAATGTGTGGTGATGCGCTCGCTGATCTTGCGCTTGGTGACATGATAGACATTCGTGGCTTCTTTGACGGTCAGATCCGGCCAGAAGACCTTGAAAATTTGATCGCGCGACACCATTTCATGATCAGCAAAATAAAAGAACAGTGAGCGTGGCAGAGCGCCGTCCCAATGGTCAATCGGGGTTCCATTCACCAGCGCATGACCGCGCCCAAAGGCATAAATTTCTAGCAAAGGCCGTTGATCCGCATCGGCGCGGAAGGCATTCTCATCTTCGCGGTAGCCCATGCCGAGCACAACGGCATCGCCCTTCTCCAGCAAAATATTCCAGGGTTGTGTGGTGAGCTGCCTTGCATTGACGATGATCTGAGCGTTCTTGGGCAGGCTTTCAACTAAGGCTTGCATAAACTCAGAGAAATTGTCAAGGCTTCCAATCGTATCGACATCATCGAGATACAGCGCGACGGGTTTTTGATCAGTAGTCGCAAGGTCTTTGGCGAGAGCCGCCGCAAAATCCTGTGGCGAACTGGCCTTCTTCTTCAAGACAGCGGCGAGACGAGAAAAAGAACCGGATTGGCTTTCAACCATTGATTGAAGAGCCGCCGCAAGTGTGGTCACAGGTGTAAAGCTGTGATAAAGAAGACGATCCCCATATTTCCCGACAAATTGTGCCAGCAAAGCATTTTTTGTGGCTGATTGGGGGTAAATGAGCACGCTCTTCTTACTTTCTATAAGACTCTCAAAATCTTCTTGACTTAGGTGAGTAATCGCCTCGATACTCATTATGATATAGTCCTTCTATGGATTGTGGTAGGATAGTGGTGCATCTAGCGTGACAACTCCCTATGAAGAAACAATTCTATTTGTACCTAGTAGATAATAAACATCATACCAAGAAATTCCATGATAGTTGGATATAAGTTTGATTGTAAATGGTTACAAAACGGTTACGATAATTTACCAAAGCTGATATGTTTACTATAAGCACGTTTGGCCCATAATACCAGCGTCGAAACGGCTCTTATACAAAAATTTACAAGGATTTTTCATATATGCCGCGCTTGGAATCTCACCTGGTCGTTGATGAGCAGTACCATCACAACAAAGCCGTTAATCAGAAGCTGCTGCAAGAGCTGCGCCAACGGCTGGCCCAGGTACGTGAGGGCGGCGGAGCGAAGTCCCAGCAGCGCCAGCGGGAACAGGGCAAACTGTTTGTGCGCGAGCGGATCGACAAGCTGCTCGATCCCGCTTCACCCTTCCTTGAAATCGCGCCAATGGCCGGCTGGGAGCTGTACGATGATCCGCTGCCATCAGCCGGGATTGTAGCGGGCATTGGTCGGATACAAGGACGAGAATGTCTCATCGTCGCTAATGATGCAACGGTCAAAGCTGGTACTTATTTCCCCCTGACCGTTAAGAAACACCTGCGGGCGCAGCAGATCGCGCTGGAAAATCATCTGCCGTGTGTGTATCTGGTGGACAGCGGCGGCGCATTTTTGCCGATGCAGGATGAAGTCTTCCCGGATGCCGATGATTTTGGCCGCATCTTCTACAATCAGGCCATTATGAGCGCCCAGCGTATCCCGCAGATGGCGTGCGTGATGGGCAGTTGCACAGCGGGCGGCGCGTATGTCCCGGCCATGTCCGACGAGACGGTGATTGTGCGCGGCACAGGCACGATCTTCCTGGGCGGGCCGCCGCTGGTCAAGGCCGCAACGGGCGAAGAGGTCAGCGCGGAAGACCTGGGCGGAGCGCTCGTCCACACGCAAAAATCCGGCGTGGCTGATCATCTGGCCGAGGATGACGATCATGCGCTGGAGATTCTGCGCGAGATGGTCAGCCATCTTAACCGCCGCAAGCGCGTGACGCTGGATGTGCAGCCGCCCGAACCACCCCACTATGATCCCGAAGAGCTGTACGGCCTGATCCCGTCGTCATTCCGCGAGAGCTATGATGTGCGCGAGGTGATTGCGCGTCTGGTGGATGGCAGCCGCTTCCATGAGTTCAAAGCCAATTATAGCACGACGCTGGTCACGGGCTTCGCGCACCTGGAAGGCTACCCCATCGGCATCATTGCCAACAACGGCGTGCTGTTTGGTGAATCGGCCTTGAAGGGCGCACACTTCATCGAGCTGTGTACCGAACGCCAGATTCCGCTGGTATTTTTGCAGAATATCACCGGCTTCATGGTCGGGCGCGAGTATGAGACGCGCGGCATCGCCAAAGATGGGGCCAAGCTCGTCCATGCGGTGGCGAATGCCGCTGTGCCTAAATTTACGATTGTGATTGGCGGGAGTTTTGGCGCGGGCAATTATGGCATGTGTGGGCGGGCATATGGGCCGCGCTTTCTGTGGATGTGGCCGAATGCCCGTATCAGCGTGATGGGCGGAGAGCAGGCCGCGAATGTGCTGCTCACAATCAAGCGCGATCAGTTAGAGCGCAGCGGAGCGGCGGATATGACGCCGCAGAAGCAGGCCGCGTTCAAGCAGCCGATCCTGGACAAGTATGAGCAGGAAGGCAGCCCGTATTATTCAACGGCGCGGCTGTGGGATGATGGCATTATCGAACCAGCGCAGACGCGGCGCGTGCTGGCGCTGGCGCTGAGTGCCTCGCTCAATGCGCCGATCAAAGAGACCCAGTACGGCGTGTTTCGGATGTAGTGGTAGCTGTGAGCGCTCCCCACGCCTAAAGGCGGAGGCTTCTGCCGCACGCATGAGCCTCACTGCGCTCTACGTTGTGCGACACGGACGCGTCCCGCCCGATTTCGTTGTTTTGTCTTATCGGCG
>DAOTUR010000201.1:0-15406 GCA_034436915.1 Anaerolineae bacterium | reverse complement strand
CCATGCGCCCCAATTGGTGCTGGCCGATGAACCAACGGGCAACCTGGATGAAGACACAGGCCGTCAGGTCTTGCAGCTTCTTCTTGATCTCACCCGCAAGATGGGTAAAACGCTGGTGATGGCGACCCACAATCCAGAAATTGTTCCGCTGGCAGATCGTGTCGCACGGATTCACGATGGCAAGTTCATCATTACATCGCAAGCTGAGGTCGAAGCTGTCCTGCCGACACTTGTAGAAAGTGCCTGAGTAAGGATTGTTAAGATTAGGCACATTTCTTCTTTCACAATTTTTGGAAAATGTGCGATAATAGCAGCAATGGCGTGACCAATGGGGTTATCTTTATTTACAGGTTTACGGGGTATTTACATGATTTCCCTGTAAGTTGTGGCAAAATAACCTTAAGACCAGGTATTTATCCTGACCATAGCAACAAGGCGAAAGGTTAACGCCATATGGCTGACCCGAAACCAGAGGTCAAAGGTGTTCTAATCGAACTCCGTGATATCAATAAGGAAAAGCGCCGCACGGCTGTCATGAAGTTGGGCATGTTGGGTGGTGAAGAAGCGATCCGCGCCCTTATCCGCACCGTTGAGAACGATTACGAAGACCTCATTGTCAGGGGTCGCGCAGCCCTCATGTTGGGCAAGCTGGGCGATACCCGTGCCGTCATGCCACTCATCAAAGCGTTAGACGCTCCTGGCTATCAAATTCCTCTCCATGCTGCCCAAGCCTTAGGACAACTACGCGATCCGCGTGCGATTGCACCACTCACGTCACTTGCTGGACACAGCAAGGATCGTCTACACGATGCCGTGATGCTCGCTTTACGTCAACTTGGCGCTGAAGTCGGTCTGCCGGGGAAACCTGAACCGGTCTACACCTATGCAGAACCGGAACCGGGTCTCTAGCCCCTCCCCTTCCTTATTGACCATGATTGACACACAACAGAGGACGCCCTTATCTGCGTCCTCCGTTGCGTTTCCAGATGTTATTATGAACTTGAACCCCTCACCTCCCACAAGGGGCGAGGAGGGGTTAACAGCTACGGTTGAGCGGTGGGGGTTTGCGCGTACTGCGCCGTCGTGGTCATATCCACTTCTTCCAGAATGTCAGTAAAGCGCTTGGAGGGAATCTGGCCGCCCCAGAACATCTCACGATACACCTGGAAGACCGCCTGAGTACCATCCGCTGGATCAGGATTCAGCATCACCGTCCACTGCACTTTAAACATGGAGATGGACTGCTGACCGTAGCACTGCATCACAATGCCGGAATACGGTTCCGGCTGAGTGGGAGGCAGGCCGCCGCAGGTGTAACTGGGACATTCAATGCCAAGAGTACGGAGATACTCTGAGACGGCACACGCCTGGATGGGCGCACGATAGAGCCATTCATCAACGCCCTGCTCATACTGCTTATGCCGTATCAGAGTCGTGCCTGAAGGAACGGCTAGAGTCGGCGGGAAGGCGATGGTATACAGCAGCGGCACAGCCTGTAGCAAAACCACAGCGCTGATGACCATCAGAATGCCGAGCACGATCAGGCTGACGGGCGAAGACAAACATCCCTCACCAAGCTTGCGCTTTGGCGTCGGGTCAGAACTGCCAGCGTTGTTCATGGCGGATCACCACATATCCCGTGCTGTCACGATTAGGATCGGCATTGGGCAGACCTGCATAAATCCAGACCTCTGTGGTCTGCGAGTTATTCAGGCCGCTGCGATCAAACAGGCATTTCCAGACGACAGGCAGACTTTGCCCGACAACAAATTGAGGATCGTAGATGCTGTTGGGGGTGTTGGGGTTATTCGTAAAGAAGCCCGCTGGCGGCCTGCGCTGGCATTGTTCGCTGGTCTCTTCGCCCGCAACGCCGCCATAAAACGCCCGCATCCGTGTTTTGTAAAATTCAGCCACGGCGTCAACATTATCGCCGGGAATACGATAGTAGACGTGCTTCCAATTTTGAGCAATGTTGATGTCATCGCCCCACTTCTGAGCGCCGGGCGGCACTTCAATCGTGAGCGGGCCATTGCGCGAGGATTGATCGACGAAAAATGCCACAACACTCGCCGCCATAAATAACAGGCCGAGGACAGTGGCGAAGATGCTCACACGCACCCACGACAGCGCCCCTTTTTTATCTGTTAAAAAGTTCATCGCTCATCTCCCGTGTCTACTGTCCCTCAAAAGATCGTTCAGTCTCTGTCCATATGGTGTACTTGCAAAGCGGGCCGTCTCTTTCTGCCAGAACATCGCCCCCGCCTGCCTCTCCTCGCCTGATAGCGAGTGGCTGCCGCGCTGTTCGACAGGCAAAAGCTGTTGGGCCATCCAGCGGCGATCAGTGTCCTGGGCGGTGTCCTGCACGATGGCACGGAGACTCTCGGACGCTGCATCAGGCCGATCTTGCAAGACCTGGGCCAACGCCACATCGAACATAATCCCCGATGGCCCGCCTGCTTCAAGCGAACGCTGTAAAGACGCCTCGGCGTCTGCGAACCGCCCTGCTGCTAGTAGTGTACGCCCAAATCCATACAGGGGAAACGGATTCTGTGGCTGACGTTGAAGGGCGGTTGTTAGAATGTCTAGACTTTCCCTCAACAATCCTAAATTGCGATAGGTATTGCCCAGCAGCGTCAGCGTATCGACGCTGGGACGCTTGCCGTTTTGCTCACTTTCAGCGACAGACACCCGCAGCGTATCGCGTGCCGCCTCGTAATCGCCCGCAAGAAACTGCTGCTGTGCCCGCGTATAGGGCGTCACAAGGTGGCGGTTGCCCCACAGGATCAGCACCTGCATCACGATCACCACGCCGATGACGCCGACAAGCAGGAGCGGACGGGCCTCGCGTGGGGCGATTAGAATCAATGTCAGCAGAATGATGAGCAGAACAAGCCCCATCACGACGCCGATTTTGACGCTGCGATCCCAGGCGCGGGCATCCCGCCAGAACGACGCGAGAAATCTCATGCGCTCGGCGTCCTTCCACTGGTGGCGGCGTCGGCCTGCTGGATGGCCTCTTCAATCGCGGCGATCTCGTAGCGCAACCGCTGACCGTAGACCGTGCCTTCCATCGCCTGCTGCAAGGGCTTCCAGGCTTCAAGACCTTCACGGGCGCTCATCATACGGGCAGCGGCCAGCATCGCCTGATCAATATCGCCCGCTTTGCGATACATCTGCGCCAGATGATGATGCACACGAACACTGTACATCGGCGGCATGGGATATTTGGCCGCTTCTTTCAGCGCGGCCTCTGCATCTGCATCACTGCCCGCAAGCTGCTGCACAAACGCGAGTTCCGCCCAGACCACCGGGTCTGTCGGAGCAAGTTCCGCCGCTCGCTGTAAGGCGCGGGCGGCTTCGTCGTAGCTGGCCTGCAAGCGATAGCCGTTGGCGAGGCTCAAATAGGCTCCGGCATCATAGGGGAAAAGCTGAACGGCCCGATCTGCGGTGGCCTGCGCTTTGGCAAATTGGCCGCTGTAAGCATAGGCATTCGTCAGCAGCATCAAAATATCCGATGATTCATGGCCGCTCTTTACGGCACGTTCCAGCACCGGGATCG
Source organism: Anaerolineae bacterium (assembly GCA_034436915.1). Lineage (GTDB taxonomy): Bacteria > Chloroflexota > Anaerolineae > Aggregatilineales > Phototrophicaceae > JALHOR01. The sequence goes on along the minus strand of DAOTUR010000201.1, from coordinate 11,847 downwards.
CCTGACTGAACTGAAACTGCGAAATCGAGCGATAGGCTTCGCCATAGCCGGGCGCAAGGCGGCGTGTTTGGCGGGCCAGCAGCACCCCTACCAGCACAAAGCCAAACAGCGCCATGATCGCTGACAGGCACAGGCCCGTCAGCGCCACCTGCATGGTCGGGGAGAGCGATTCACTCAAGGCGCGTTTGTCGAGCAGGCCCAGAAATTCAATCACGACCCCACCCGTGAACAGCAGCAGGCCGAGAACAGCCAGCCCTGCAAAGACATACACGGCTGTCCAGGCCATCAAGCGGCGCGTGCTCATCGTTTGGCCCGCTTCTCTGGGATCGGCGCTGGCACGGGCGAGAGTGTAACCTCGGCCAACTGCTGCACCGTGAGCGTCTTGTCATACAACTGACGTGCCACCTCAATATCAGCGGCCATCACATCGCGCAGCACATTGGCCTGATCGCTTTTCAGGATGACCTCCCACTCTTCTAATCCGGTGCGCTGGCGGCGCAGTTCGTTTGCCATCGCTTCGGCCTGTGTCATGTCTCCCTGGCGGCTGTAGGCGCGGGCCAGATAGAGATATGCCAGCAGACGATGGCGCACATCAGGCACTTTGAGCGCAAGCGCTTTCTGCAAGCTGTCGATCACCCCGGCGCTGTCAGAAAGCCGATCCTTTATCATGCCCAGGTTATAAGCCGCAACCCACTGGGTGGGGGCCATCTCGAAGGCTTTCTGGGCAGACGGCAGCGCATTTTCGAAGTGCCCGCGCTGTACCTGCACCTCTGCCATGCCGTTCAGCCCCAAGGCAAACATCTCGCGCTGGTCGTCGGCCATCGCCAACTGCGTGATTTTGATGTAATCATCTTCCGCCTTCTCAAGCTTGCCCCACAAGCGGAACAGGTCAGCGCGAAAGCGGTAGTGATTCATGTCTTTCGGCTCAAGGCGGATGATCTCATTCATCGACTTGATGGCCGCCGCATAATCCTGCTTCCGCATGGCTTTGACTGCTTCTTTGTACTGAATCGGCGCACGGCTGCGCCCAAAGATGAAGACGCCCGCCAGCAGCCAGCCCGCCGCCGCCCCCAATGCAATCGGGAGGTACTGCGGCACGACGAGCAGCCCAATCGCCACTGCGATGATCGCCGGAGCAATCGTCGCGCCCCAGCGATAGCGGGCATCGCCCTCCATGCGCCCAATGATGGTGATGGCTGCCCCCACCAGGAAGATGAGGATGAGTACCGTTTGCGCCACGATGACCCAATCGGCCTTCACGACGCCGAGCATGGCGCTCAGGACGCCCGTCACAATAAAGAGCGCGGCCAGCACGCGAATGCGTTCCGCGCCGAGAAAAAGTTGAGTTTGAGTCCAGAGTTTTTGCATGGTTAGATGTGTGCGTACTCCGTGAGAAGTGTGATTTCATCACCGTCTTGACATTGTAAGGGAATGTTATGCTCATCGACGCCGAGATAGCGCCCCAGGGTTGCATAATAGATGATGGTGGGTGTTTTTGTATATCGAGGAGTCAAATGACTCACATCAGCAAACGGCCCCCCGTCAGGTCGGGGGACATTCTCAAAGATATCAACAAGATCATCCTTCGCGCCGCGCCAAGTTGGAATGAGAAATGAGAAATTCGTGTTTAAATCGTCTGCCATTCGTTTAAATTTTACGCTTACATACAGACAGAATGGAAGATTTATAATCGTCGTGAGAGGCGAAAAATAGGTTTCAGCGTGATCGGTCTCAGCATCATCTTTACGACGGCTGATCTGGACATAATCAGGAAAGAAAATGTAATCAGCGCGTAATGTGTGATAGGCAGACTGGGCGTCCGTATTCCATTCACGCACATGCAACCGCTCAACATGGCCCGTTTCATCTGCAAGAATTTCAGCAAGCACCGACGAGCCTATACCTTCACTGTCAATGCGTGTCAGGATGCCACCCCCTGCTAAAGCATGTCGAGTCCACGATTCGCGGCCTGGAAGAAGGGTATCGCCCTCATAATCGAGATAGACGCCCTTTGCGATAAATCGTTCGCTCACGGCCACAGGATGCAAATAGCGCATGGGCTTCGCTCCGTTAATCTGCTGTGCGGGCGCGATATATCGCGCCCCTACACATGTTATTCAATATCGAGATAGATGCGCTTGTTGATGCCACCCTTGCTCTTGTACTCGCTGATCCGCAGATGCCCAACCTCGCGGGTGTTGGCGACGTGTGTACCGCCATCGGCCTGTAAATCCAGCCCGACGATCTCGACGGTGCGGACTTCGGGGATGCCCGGCGGCAGCAGATTGATCTTGGTGCGAATCAAATCCGCGATCTGGAACGCCTCATCACGCGGCAGGCTCTTGACGCGAATATCGCGCTCTGCAACCACCTCCGTATTGATCTTGGCCTCGATCTCATCAACCAATTCTTTTTGCAGGCGCTCAAATTCAAAATCCATACGCCCCTTGAGCGGATTCATCTCGCCGCCCGTGACGCTGGCCCCATAATCGCGCCACACCACGCCGCACAAAATATGCATGGCGGTATGCGTCCGCATCAGTTGATAGCGCCGCTCCCAATCGAGCGTGCCATGTATAGCTGTGCCGACTGCGGGGAGTGCGCCCTCAATCAGGTGCAGATTGCCTCTGGCGACACTTTTTACGCGCAGCGTCTGGCCCTCGAAGGACATGTCACCCATATCGTAGGGCTGGCCGCCGCCGCCTGGATAAAACGCAGTGCGATCCAGCAAGACGCCGTTTTGCGCCTCATCGATGCCTGTGACCACAGCATCGAATTCACGCACATAGGCATCGGTGTGATAGAGAAGTTCGGTCATGGCGTATCCTTTTTTGTAAGAGGTTGGGTCGAAGCCCGCATACGGATCATCACATCACTGCCACCGACTTTTTGCCAGAAGGCCCGCGCAGCAGCATTCTTCTCCGCGACGAACCACTCATAATGCATCACGCCGCGCCCCTGAAACCACGCCCGCAGCGCGTCCACGAGAGCACAGCCTACGCCGCGCCCGCGATACTCAGGCAGGACGTAAATATCGGCCAGAAAGCCGCTGCGGGCCGCGACGAACGTCTCCGGCAGCATATCGACGATGACGCCCATCACAAAGCCCACCACGCGGCCCTGATCTTCAGCCACAAACACGCGGGTATGGCTGTCATCCAATGTGTCGCCAATGCGAACAGCATAACGCCGTGCGCCATCCGGGGCGGCATTGGGCATGTTCTCCGGGTCGATCTGGCGATGAAGTTCCACCAGTTGCAGCCATAACTCCCCTATCGCGTCCACATCGTCCGCGCTGGCTGTTCGAATCATCATGCGTGTTTATCCGTCATCAGATGTCTAATCCAAACCCCCGTTCGGCGGGCCATGCGCCCAAACTCGACCAGAAGGTGCTTTCTAGCATATCCCCCGTCGGCACGGGCGCATAGAGGCGCGTCATACCATCGACTTGCAGTTGAGCCTTCATCGCCTGCCATAGTATACGTCCCACGCCCTGCCGTTGATGCACCGTATGCAGATCAATCACGAGAGCGAGGACGGTAGCAGACTGCTGTGTCAGTATTCCTGGCGCATCGTCTCCAATTCGCACGAACAGGCCGCCAATGACCTCATCCTGCTGGATGCTGACGACAGCCCGCGTGTTTATATCGTTGAGCCAACCGTGTGCATTTTGCTCCCACACGGCCCGCGCATCAGCCCGCAGATGGACTGACGCCTGTTGATGGGCAATCAAAGCCATGCGGTCATACCAGTATTCCGATAGAATGGAGAGATCAGAGGGCTGTGCTGGGCGCACGATAGGTTGTGTCATAACGCGCAAGCGCCGTTTCTCATGAATGATGTTTAGACGCCAATATGCGTTAGATTACACGATGATTGCATCATCCGTCACCCCTCAACACGATCTTCCCGATTGGATTCAACGCGCACGCCAGGGCTTTGACTGGGGAGCGCTGTGCGTCCTGATCTTGAGTCTGCTGGCCGCAGGTCGATTCATTGTACAACCCGGCCTGCCTCTCACCCTTAATGGCGAAAGTGCTGTCGTCCGCGCTGCTGACACGCTGGAGAGTTTTCGGCAAGGCCGTCTGTATCCGCGCTGGAATCCTCATGCGCTGCATGGCTATGGAGCGCCGATCTCGCACTATACGCCGCCGGGTGTCTCCTGGTCAGCCGCCGCGCTTTCGCTGCTGGCAAACACCGAGCCGATTGATTCCGTGCGCGTTTTATGGGTCGCCTCCTTCATTGCATCGGGCCTCGCGCTGTATGCCCTGGTCATGCGGCGCGTGAACGCGGTGGCCGGGCTGGTGGCGGCGGCGCTGTATCTTTACAGTCCCTATATCGGCCTAACGCTGCCGCATATCAGCGGCAATCTTGCGGAGATGCTCGGCCTTACGCTGCTGATCATCCATCTGTGGGCGGTTAATCGCCTGTGTGAACGCAACTCGCCCTGGGATGCGGGCGGAGTCGCGTTGAGCGGCGCGGCGCTGATACTCACATCGCCGCTGCACAGCGCGGCGGCATTCCTGTTGAGCCTGCCCCTCCTGGCGTTGATGGTTGCCCCTCGATGGGGGCTGAGACGCCTTTTACAAGCCTGGAGTATCGGCCTGCTCTTGAGCGCGTTTTACTGGCTGCCCGCCCTGCTTGAGCAGGGGCTGGTGCGCTGGATAGAGCCATCCAACCCCATCCCCGCCGCCAGCCTCAGCCTAGCGGATCTCCTGCGCCCGATTGCGCTGTTCGATCCAAGCGAGATGATTCCAGCTCCTCAGCTTGGTCTTGGCCTCGCCCTTTTGCTCGCCACTGTCTTGAGTCTTCTCACGCTGTGGCGCTATCGGCGGTTGCCCGCCTTACGCATGATTCGCATAGATCACGGGTTAAGAGCCAGTCTGCGTATTCTGTTTCAGCTTGTTTACCTCACGCTGAGTCTAATGGGCGTCTTCTGGGTCATCCTCCAGCCCAGGACTCCTCATTGGCTGGTTGGCATTCTGACGCTGTGCTTTGCCATCGGCGGCACTCTCTTTCTTGAGTTACGCACGCGCCTTCAACCCCAGGGACAGCGGGCCGTGCTTGCTGTCACAGCCTTCTTGCTGACACTGGCCGCCGTTCCTGTCCTGTTTCCTACTCGACCTCTGCTCATCGTGAATACATCTCCTGCTGCTCACGTCGAGTATGAGCAGCAGGGCTTCGGCGTGGCGGGTGTGTCCCAGGGCGAAGCTGTCCCCACCACTCTCAGTGACTCGTTTTTAAAGAGCGATACTTACGTCACAGGCTATGAAACTGAGACCGTCAATCGCTTCAGCATTGATGCGCGTGAGCAAAATCGCGCCAGTGTGGTGGCAGAAACGCCCGAAATGCATGTGTTCCAGGTGTGGAAGCCTCAAGGGGAACTCGTCACCATGCAGTTGGCAAGTTTTGAGGGGTGGACGGCATCACTTGATGGTGTCCCCGTCCCCACATCGAGCGATCCTGACACAGGACTGCTTCAACTTGCTCTGCCTCCTTCCAGCGGGCAGACGCTGGTCGTCACGTTGGACACCACACCGCCGCGCATCCTGGGCTGGCTGCTGAGTGCGAGTGGGCTTGTTATACTGGCCGCGTGGGTTGGCTGGCGGGTTCGCCGTGACAAACCAGCGCGTTACCGCGTGCTCGAATACATGACTATGGCGGAGACACGGCTTGTCGGCTTTGTCCTGCTGTTATCGCTGGTGGCGGTGGTGTTAAGCTATCAGGGCATCGGCGGATTTTCGCTGCATCCGCAGGGCTGGTATGCGATTCGTGACAGCATCTTTTTACGCAGCCGCAGCAATGCAGGCTTAGAACTGCTGGCGTATCGCATCGAGTCATCAACGGTTCACAGCGGCGACACAATTCCGATCACCCTGTATTGGCAGACCACTCAATCTCTGAATGCCTCATATGTGGTCGAGCTTTCGATAAGGGATGTGAGCAGTGGCAATACTCTTGTGACAGCCCCGCTCCATGCCCCCGCCTTTTACCCAACACGGCGCTGGATTCGCGGCATGTACCTGCGTGATGAGATGCTCCTCGCTCTGCCCGCCGAGAGTCCAGCGGGCCGCTATGTTGTGACGGTGAAGGTTTATCCCTGTGAGCCAGAGTGTCGTCCAGAGGCGGGCCTCAATTTTTTTGATGCCAGCGGGCAGTTGGCGGGAACGCTGCTCACACTGCCACAGATTCTCGATGTGACGCCCTGAATATCTGGCATTCGTGAGCAGACAAACCTGTCTGTTATGCATAAATAATACATCCTGTTTTGCCTGGGGGACGCTAGTGACGATTGGCTAAAAGTCCTGTAGAATCAAAGTCATATTTGGAATATCTTTTTATCCTACACGGAGGCTGTTATGAAAACACTTGATGAGCGCATTGGTGAAGCGTGGCGTTTGTATCGTGCGAATGATACCGTGAGCGCGATTGAGATGTTTAAACAGATCATTTCTGAGGCTCCCGACAGCGTTGATGGCTATTACGGCCTCGGTCTGGCCCAGAAAGCCAGCAAAGATACTGCTGGAGCCGCCTCGTCTTTCCAGCAGGCGCTGCGGCTGGCCCGCACCGCCCTGGAAGCCTATACCCGTCATGAACACGAGGAAGGTCATCGCGTCAGCGCGGTGAATTCTACCGATGATGACCGTATGATGATGCTCATCCGCATGTTGGGCCAGCGCCTCACCGAAGTTGGGGCCGCCAGCGCCATCTAGGACAGCTTATGCAGAAACGCGAACGCCTGGAGAAATGTATCGCCGGAGAGACACTGGATCAAAATCCGGTGGCTTTGTGGCGGCATTTCCCCGGTGACGATCAGCGGGCGGCAGATCTGGCGCGGGCAGTGATCCAGTATCAGCGCCAGTTTGATTGGGATTTTGGGCTGATCATGCCCTCGCCCAATTACAGCGTCACCAACTATGGCGTGCAGGATGAATGGCGCGGCCAGAGTGATGGGCGGCGGCGCATCCTGACGCGGCCCATCGTGCGCTCGCTCGATTGGACAGAGCTGCGCGTGCAAGACCCTGCACGTGGCGAGACCGGGCGAGCCTTAGAATGCGTGCAGCGCGTGGGGGATGCGTTTGAGACGGAGGCTGTCCCCTTTCTCATCTCCATCTACAGCCCCATCGCTCAGGCCCGTCGCCTAGCGGGTCGGGCCGCCCTCATGCGGACGATGCGGATGCATCCGGATCGCTTGCGAACCGGTCTCAATATTCTGGCTGAGACCACGCTGCGATTCATTGAAGCGCTGCGCCGCACACGAGTCGCGGGAATCTGCTATATTGTTGAAGAAGCCAACTACCATCGCATGAGCGAAGCCGAGTATCAGGCGTTCGGTCTGCCTGTCGATCAGCGTGTGCTCGAAAGTCTGCCGGATCGCTGGTGGTTCAATATGATTTCGCTTCAAGGACAGGCCCCCATGTTCCGCTTGTTTGCGCCATTACGTGTGCAAGCGATTCACTGGGATGATACGTTTGGGCGGCCCGAACTGGACAAAGCGCAAACGCAATTTCGCGGCGCTGTCATCGGCGGCTTGAATACGCAGGAACATCTGCTGCACGGCACGCCCGCAACCCTCAGAGATGTTGTGCGTCAGGCGTTAAGACGCACCGAAGGCCGCCGCTTCATTCTGAGTGCAGGCAGCCCGATTTCGCTCACAACACCTCTCTCTCATCTTCAAGCCGTGCGCGACGCGGTACAACAGGCGGTCTAACTATGTCTCACCGTGTCATTGCAGGTTTCGCTAAAGGCCGTAAACTCAAACTTGTCCCCGGCGATACAACCCGCCCGATCATGGATCGTGTCAAGGAAGCCCTCTTCAGCATCATCGGGCAGAACATCGTCGATGCCCAGTTCCTGGATCTCTTTGGCGGCATGGGGAGCGTTGGCATCGAGGCGCTGAGTCGGGGAGCCGAGCACGTTCTTTTTATTGAACTGGATCGGCGGGCCGCGCACATCATCCGCGAAAATCTTGTGCATACTCAGCTCGATCAGCAAGCCGAAGTGCGGATTATGAATGCGTTTGACCTGCTCCGACGCAAACCTGATACGGAATATGATTATATTTACGTGGCCCCGCCGCAGTACAAAGGCATGTGGAAAGAGGCCCTGGCGGCCCTGGATAGCAATTCGGGCTGGATTGGCGAGTATACGACAGTGATTGTGCAAATTGATCCGCATGAGTGGGAGGAAATTCCGCTTTCCACCCTCACGGAGGTGGATCGCCGCAAATACGGTAAAACACTGCTGCTCTTTTATGAACGTGCTGCTTCACCTGCCGAGCCACTGGATACCCCTGGAGTTAAGGCATGACAAATACACGGCCCCAATTAGAGGCCATTGCCAATGAGGTGATGGAAGCGTTCGAGGTCTATGCGCCGCCTGTGCCGATTGAACTGATGCTACAGAAGCCACCTACCAATATGTGGCAAGAGGTCGATGTCACGCAGCTTTCGGGCAGCTTTCTCAGCATTAAGGATCGTTTTTCACCGCGCATGTCGCTGGCCCGCCTGCTGGCCCGCCATATTGCCAGCAGCGATTGGGGACGCAAACGGGGAATCTTCTCGCTCGTTCAGGAAGGCGACAATCTCCACGCATTCGCTCGGATGCTGGCGATGCCCGAAGATATGCTGTCAGGGCTGACATCCAGCAACCGTTCGCCCTCCTATATCTCCAGCCATTTTGAAGTGCCGACGGATGATGCCACGCAGCGCATTCTCGAATTGTTTGAAGGTTAGTCCAATCACGCTGATGCTCCTCATCGCCCCGTGTGGGCGAGGAAGAGCATCATGGGGCAAAAAAATCCCTCTTTCCAACCCAATATCAACGAATTTTTAACTTCCCAGTAGCGCAGGCCGCATTTTTCGCCATAATCAGTAGAGAATTCGTCTATTAACAGACTCACTCTCTATGGCGCACGATCTCTCATTCTCTACAACAACACACGGTAAAGCCTGGCTGCGCTCGGCGGCCAGCCACGAACATAAATTAAACGATGTCTTCATCACCCTCACCCATTACGGCTCATGTCTGGTGTCAATGGATCAGGCCCGCCTTCATCTGGATTGGCGGCCCAATACACCGCAGCACGCTGATCTTCCAGTGCAGTACGTGCTGGCCGTCCAGAACTTGCTTCGTCATCTCAATCAGATGCAGTCATGCCTGCTCATTACCGACCAGGAGTTTAACCGCGTCTGGGATCACTATGTCCGTCATGAGAAGATAATGGCGGGGCAGCCCTTTCTATATGATCTGCCGACGCCCTTTCTCCTCGATCACATGCTGCCACGTCTGCGCGTTAATGGCACGCACTGGATGGAAGCCCTGAGCGGCTTTCAAGAGCCGGCGCAGTTCTGGTATCACCCAATGAATGCCGCTCACAGCTCGATTGCGATTGGGACGCCGGGCGTGCGTCTGGCGATGTTGATGACGGTTTAGACCCTCGGCCTTTCCATGCGGTTGTGTCGATCCCCATTCAATTTGAGGCGCAATTATCGTAGGGGTGACCCATGGATCGCCCCTAAAAAAACGCTATGACCTATTGTGAGCCTATGATATGACATGAAAATCCCGACCACGTTATCTTACCCCTCGGCCAGCACCTGCCACGCCAGCGCAATCGCCGCCTCTGCGGTTGTGACCTCACCCAAGACCTGCGCCTCACGAATGCGCTCCAGCGCCCGCCCCACCCAGGCCCCACGCGGCTGATTGATCGCCTGGAGCAGATCATCGCCATTGACGACAGGCGGCGGCGCAACAATCTGATCGTGCAAATCGTAGTACGCCGAAAGCAGCGTCCGCGCCCGATCCACGCGCATGAGCCACTCGTGCTGCACAATTTCCGTCCCCACAGACCCCAGATAAATCGCCAGTGCCACAAGGATGATATCGAGACCCGCCTCGCCATAGCGATGCCAGAAACGATGCTGCGCCAGCGGAGGCCAATCGGCAGTCTCCAGCAGAGGGGGCGCGGCCTGAATAATGGTGACGAGGCGTTTCACCTCTGCTGTGCTGTATCGCAGCATCATCGCCCGCTGCTCTGCGACAACGGCTGAGGAATGGCCGCCCTCCTGCCCGACGAATGACAGCAGCGCTCCCATCATCAACAGCGCCGTGTGAGGGCGCTCATTCGGCCATGCCTGGTGCAAATGCTCATTCATGCGCTTGCGATAGCGATCAAACTGAATCACCATCATCCCCAGATCGAAGGCCGCCGCACTAGAATCGGTGCGCTTATAGCTGATGACATGCAGCATCTGGCCCAATTTCTCAACCGTGAGCAGAGTATGCTCCCACGCGTTGGGCAGGTGCGGGCTTGTTTCCGTCCAGCCTTGCAGGGCGACCACCTCCGGCACAATCTCATGCAGCAGGCCCACAGCCTGGGCCACGCGCAGCGCCGAGACAGGCTTATCCAACGCCAACAGTTTGACCCATTCATCCCGCACGCGCTCCGGCGAAATCGTGTGCAGTTCATGAACCGCCTTCTTGATATCGTGAAGAGTCTCTGGTTCAATGCGGAGGCTCAGGGCCACGCTCTGGCGCACCGCCCGCAGGCTGCGGACAGGATCGGAGATGAGGGAGAATGACGAGCAGCGGCGCAAAATCCGTTTATCAAGATCGCTTTCGCCGCCGAAGGGGTCGATGATCTGATTGATATCGCCATGCAGATCAACCGCTATCGCATTGACGGTAAAATCTCGTCCTTCCAGGTCGTCCGCCAGCGTCTCACCGCGAAATCCGGCCACATCCAGATGCAAGCGTCCCTCCTCGAAGCTGAGAAACACACGCGCTACATCGCGTTCACGATCCATGATGAAAATATCGCCCTTAAACCGATCTGCGATGCGGCGGGCGACCTTAATCGCGTCACCTGTGGGGGCAGTCAGATCGAAGTCGTACACAGGCCGATTCAACAGGGCATCGCGCACTGCCCCCCCGACGATATACAGCGGCGGCAGATCGAGATCCAACAGTGCCTCTTGCAAATCAATCAAACGATCAGGCCATTGCAGCGGACGCTTGGCAGGCAGGCGTGGCGTGAGATCAGCCATCTCGCAGCGCCTTTTCGTTGACGACGCCGATGAAGGGGACATTGCGATACTTCTCATCCAGATCAAGGCCGTAACCGAACACGAATTTATTCTCGATCTCGAAACCAACATAATCGACCTGGATATCCACCTCACGCCGTGACGCCTTATTGAGCAGCGTACACAACCGCAAGCTGCGCGGGTGGCGGGCAATCAGTGTATCCATGACGAAGCGCAGGGTGTAACCGCTGTCAATGATATCTTCCACAATCAGCACATCGCGCCCATTGATATTGGTTCGTACATCCATCTCAATACGGACGGAGCCTCTGCTTTCGCGTGCGCCCGCCCCGTAGCTGCTGGCCGCCATAAAATCAATCTCATGCGGTACGGCAATCTGGCGCATGAGATCGGTCAGGAAGACCACCCCACCTTTGAGGATACAGATCAACAAAAGATTGGGGCTGTCGTCATACTCGTGAGAAATTTGAGCGCCCAATTCGGCAATACGAGTGTGGAGGGTCGCTTCATCGATCAGGATTTCTTGCAAAAATTTTTGATAGGGCATCGTCATATCCGAGGTTCAATAGGAACACAGGTCGCCCTATTATAATCATCTCAGCGCAAAGAGCGTCTGCCAATAAAAAAGTCTTTCTTGAACATGAAAACAAAAAAGACAGCCCTGAAATGGCTGCCTTCATTGTCAAATACCCCACGCCTAAAGGCGGGGGCTTGCAGTTGTGACGGGTTTTGCACCCAACATACACACCGCGTACGGCGCACTGACTGACGCCCGGCGTCCGATGTTGACCGCCGCGTT
>DAOTUR010000200.1:0-1989 GCA_034436915.1 Anaerolineae bacterium | reverse complement strand
CGCTGGGCAAAGTCACGGCATCGCACAAACATCTCAAAACGCTTCACCACTCTGACGGCTATACCTACCAGAAAGGACAAGGCGCTCTCCCTCCCCATGCCTCAAGGCAGGGGTCTCTCGCGCCGATTCGATGACCAGAACGCAAAAGGCGACCCATTGGATCGCCTTTTGCGTCTTCTCGATGCGATAGAGATGTTACTCAATATCGACTTTGCGCTTGCCTTCGGGGATTTCTTCGCCGTCGGCCAATTCGCGCACGACTTCGAGTTTGACTTCGGCAACCAGTGCCGCCAGAGCGCCCAGTGCCGCCAGCATGGGATTGAACACCAGCAGCGCCCCGCCTGCGATCACAGTCGCGGTCAGCGGCACTTCGATCAGGGTTTCGCCTGTGCTGCGCTTGAGGATCAAGCGGCGCACATTGCCCTGCTGCACCAGCGATTTCACCTGCTCAACAAGGTCTTTGCTGGCGAGATTGATTTCTTCAACCCAGGCACTGCGCTTGGATTTTTCGGTTGTGTGCTTGTCACCATTGTTTGTCATCGTGTCTATCCTCATGGGAGTCATTGGGCCTGCTGCTTACCTGCTATACGCAGAAGGCAGGCCTGACGTTGTAATTCTATTGTACTGAGGCGCGTATTCGGCAGATGGGTCATGTGGCCTATCTGGACAAAATTTTCATGCACTGTTTAGATTGACGCACCAACATCGCTGAGGGGAATATTCGTTAGCAGTTCGCTCATCTGCCACAAGCGCCTGCGAAGAGCGAGACTGTACGATAGATCGCTGCTGCGCCGTTCTTTCTGGCGATCATAGTAACGGCCACTCTGACCGCGTATCTCGGCTGAACTCGCCAGATACAGCGTGGTTTGTGCGCCTGCCTCAACTGAGATGCCCGCCACCGCCTGAAACAGCGTCCAATAGGCCGCCACCACAAAATTGTTGTTCTTCCCAAAGCGGCTGCGAACCAGACCCGGATGCAGCGCGTTGGTCATCACTTTTGTTCCGCGCAGTCGTTCTGCCAGCTCATAGGTAAACAGGAGGTTCATGAGCTTGGTTTCGTTATAGACGCCGAGCGTGAAGCGTTTTTCGTGCTGGATATCGTCCAGATCAAGCGTGCTGACGAAGCGATGCGCTTCTGACGAGACGTTGATAATGCGGGCCTCGCCAGCAGCGGCGGCAGTCGTCTTCAAAACATCCAGCAGCAGATGCGTCAGCAAAAAGGGACTGAGATGATTCAAGGCCAGCATCATCTCGTATCCATCGGCGGTCACAAGGCGCTGCGCGTACATTGCGCCGACATTATTGATAAGGATATCCAGCTTATCGTGTGTGGAGAGAAACTCCTGCGCCGCTCGCCGCACCTCGCCCATGCGCGATAGATCGGCCACAATACACGAGACATGATCTTTCTGAGTGTCCTGTTTAATGCGCTCGACAGTGGCAAGACAGCGTTCGTGGCTGCGCCCGATGATGACAACCTCCGCCCCCATCCGCGCCAATTCACGCGCTGTGACTTCGCCAATTCCCCCTGTCGCCCCGCTGATCAAGACGACCTTCCCCTGCATGGCGCTCATAAAATCCTCAAGTAGTGTTTTGCTTTGAGCAAACGCATTCGTTTCGATAGATCAAATCTAGTGGGCTTGAGTCTGTTGAGAATCAAATGAGAAGAGAACGGTTCTCTTCCCGGTGTTGAGGAGGAATTTTAGCGAGTTAGGCTTCTAAAAACGATAAGCGCCAGATAAGAGGATCGGGCAGGATAGGCACAACGTCAAGGATGATTATGAAAGTACGCTTACGATGATCGCTTTGGGAAAATCGGCAGCATCTCGCCTAAAAAGGTCGGCTGTCTGCCGCTGATGAGATCAATCAGGGTCAAATACCCCACGCCTAAAGGCGGGGGCTTGCAGTTGTGACGGGTTTTGCACCCAACATACACACCGCGTACGGCGCACTGACTGACGCCCGGCGTCCGATGTTGACCGCCGCGTT
>DAOTUR010000199.1:0-2118 GCA_034436915.1 Anaerolineae bacterium | reverse complement strand
CCCAAGCCGCCTGTTTAATCGTTCACCGCAGAGTTCGGAACTGGTGAGGCATCCCGAAGTGCCTATCTATTCGTCTCTAACGGAGCCCTTGCGGGCCAAGTCTGGTAAGCACTAGTGGGTCACTTGCTGTGCATAACCGCATTCTTTGATCTCAATTTGAACTTGAAGACCGGAAAATGAATGCCGCCTCTCATGCCACATGGCCCACTAGGGCTAAAAGCCTCTCCCTTCAGGGATGGGGATGCTTACTGCGTCATCTCCCCGTGTGTCCTCAATGGCTCCATTGAGAATAATACTCTATGACGTATCTTTCTGCACGCTGGGAGGATGCTTGCCCTCCGTCTCCTCAACGACTTCTCGCTGGTAGAAGTTCCGCATGTCAAAACCATTAATCATCTTTTTATTTTCTAGGGTGTTCCCGTCACCCGTTTGACACCATCAACGGCCAATTTGGGGAAATAACTCGTGTTCCACAGGCCATAGCGATTGATGTCTCGCTCTTCGCCGGGGCAGTCGGGCGGGGTACACGTCACATCATAGGGGAAGTCAAACGCCAGATAAATCACCCATCCCGCCAGCCGATTGCTGCTCACTTCCTCCAGCGCTTGATAGAGCAAATTACGCTGAGCGATCTCATCAAGCAGGTGCGTGCTATAGCCAATCGAGATGAGCAAAATCGGCTTGCGCGGCACATTGTCGCGCACAATCGCCATCGTCTGGCGTAACGGCTCATATTCGCCGTAGAACTGGAAACTGACGAAATCAACCAGCGGCTCCGTCACCCACGAGTCTTCCCACCAGCCCGCCGTCAGCGGATGATTGGGATCGGTACGGCGAATCAGGCGGGCAGTGTCAGCCAGCCATGTCAGCACCGTCTCACGGGTAAACAAGCCGCTGAGATAATCCTGATCGCCGCGATCACGCACATCCCAGGCCAGCAGCGCAGGCTCACTCCGATAGCGCTCCACCAGAAACTGTGTTTGGGCCGCGATATACGGCGGGCTGTCATACAGGGGATAGCGGATGAGATCAGCATCCTGGTTCAAGACGGCGATCACATGCAGTTGCTTTTGGGATGCCAATTGAAAAATGCTGTCCAGACGGGCAAACGCCTCCGCATTGGGGACTGCGCCGCTGCCGGGACAGACGAAAAGATCGTCATAGCGCAAAAAGATTCGCAGCGTGTTGATGCCCGCCTGCCGAATAATATCCATCTCAGCCGCCATCACATTGACGGGCGTTTGCGTCAAAAAGCGCTTGAAGGGGTATTCACGCGGATAGTAATTCACGCCATAGATGGGATAGCGGGCCTTGTTCAGGACAAAGCTTGTGTCCTGGATCCGTACAAAGCTGCCGCTGGTGGGCGTATAGGTCGCAAGGGTCTGCGGCGCAGTCGTGGCATCGCACGTCGCCAGCGGCGCAGGCGTCACGACTTGCAGCCGTTCCAGGCGCACAGCCGCCTCGCGCCCTAAGACGTTGTACTGGAGAGCGGTCTGGTAGGCGCGGAGGGCTTCATCCCGATGCCCCTGCTGTTCCAATGCCGTGCCATAGCCCAGATAGGCGGTGTACAGGCGCGAGTCAATCGCCTCACGATCTTTGCACACGACGCGCAAGCGATAGAGCGATTCGAGCGCCTGGATCATCAGCGGCCAGTTGCGATTCTCGTAATCGGACGCGATCTGGCACAGGGCGGCAGGGTCTTTGTCATCCAGCGTCGGGACAGCCGTGACCACAAGCAGCGAGGCCGCATCAGGCAGGCGCGGCGCACAGGCCGCCAAGCATAGGCCGCAGACCATACACAAAAAGCAGAGACTGACAGCCTTCAACCCGTTACCTCCCATCCCCATTCGTAGGGGCACAGCGTACTGGTAGGTGTCCATGATAATGTGGTCACGATTTTTTCATCCTACGATAGGCTCACAACGGTTCACAGCGTTTTTTTAGGGGCGATTCATGGGTCGCCCCTACGATAATCCCGCCTCAAATGAACATACGTCAAGGTCAAATACCCCACGCCTAAAGGCGGGGGCTTGCAGTTGTGACGGGTTTTGCACCCAACATACACACCGCGTACGGCGCACTGACTGACGCCCGGCGTCCGATGTTGACCGCCGCGTT
>DAOTUR010000198.1:0-9681 GCA_034436915.1 Anaerolineae bacterium | reverse complement strand
AACGCGGCGGTCAACATCGGACGCCGGGCGTCAGTCAGTGCGCCGTACGCGGTGTGTATGTTGGGTGCAAAACCCGTCACAACTGCAAGCCCCCGCCTTTAGGCGTGGGGTATTTGACGCCTTTTAAAACTTTCCGCGCTGCATCAGGCTAAAACGCCGCACCCAGGCCGACCCGTAAGTCACATCAGGTTTCAAGGTCAGGCGCACGCGCACCGTATTCTGCGGCCCCAGATAGCGCCTGGGGCTGACAAGCAAGTAATCCTGGACATTGGTATCGGTGAGTTCATTCCACTCCTGGCGCTCCCAGTTCCACAGCTCAAGCCCCACCTGACGACCAAAGCCGCTGCCGCGATCCAGATACAGCACCAGCTCATCCACCTGCTTGAGCACCGCCCCCTCCAGCGGCCTGTACTGCATCACCACCGAGGCACCCGGCAGCAGCGTCAGGTTGTTCAGGCCACCCATGCTGTCAACATTGGTGCGTTCCAGCGATGTCCAGGTGAATTGATCGGGCATGATGGTCACACTTTGCGTCGGCGGGGCAGGCGGGATAGCCGCGTCCATCTGGATCAGATAGAGCGTGGTATCGAGTGGCGTAAACGTCGCGCCGGACAGGGTGATATCATCGCCTGCCTCGTCGCTCCAGCCCACCAGATACACATGATTGCCATAGGCCGTCGCGCCAAATTGATCGAACATGTAGGACGTGATGATGGCCCGCCGCCGTTCGGCCTTTTGCGCGGCAGCACCCACCAATTTGGCGGGAATGATCGCCTCATTCAGGATCGCCCGCTGCGTCTGCTGATCGAATTGGCGCGTCTGGAAATTTTCGCGCAGGACGGGCAGACGCGCATACGGCAGTTCCAGCGGCGCGGGGGCAGCCAGGGCTGTGGCTGTATCGACGGGCAGTTCCGTCGGGTCAAAGGTGATGAGATCGCCGGGAGCCAGCGGCTTTTTCAGCGCATAGACCACGCCGCGTGCCAGCAGGATGCCATCGTAGAGCGTCTTGTCGCCCTCATTGCGAATGCTGCCCTGCCATGCCTGCGTGCCATCGGCCTGATACGACAGCGTGAACGTCCCGCTGATGTTGGGCTGTGGCCGCGTGCCGGACACGCCAAAATTGGCGAAGATGCCACCATCCACCGCAAAGCGCTCGGCGGTGAAGGTGTTGGTCTCGATAATGTTGGCCGTTGACTGCGCTAATGCCTCGGTCAGCAGGCCGCCCTGCGACACGGTGGGCAGAACGCGCAGCAGGCGGCTGGGCGGCGGTTGCAGCGAATAGACCGCGCGGCGCGGCGCCAGGATGCTCACATACTGCTCGACCTGAGCGTCTTTTTGATCGGGCCATGTTTGCACGACCTGAATGCGGCTGAGTGTGATATTGCTGCCGCGCAAATTGAAGCCCACCGACCACGCCAGCGCCGTAAACGCGATGATGCAGATCGGGATGGTGAGCCAGGCCCAGCCGCGCCGATTCAGGCGGTTGAGAATCCAGTAATTGATCGGCCCGATGAGGATGATATAGGCCAGCAAGAACAGCGCCATCGACCCAACGGGCGGCAGCAGTTCCACGCCGGGCAAAATTGCCATCGCCGTTGCCATGCTGCTCAGGCCGACGGCCTCCTGCGTCCAGAACGGGCGCGGGTTGGCAGTGGCGATCATCTGCTGCCACAGGTCGGCGCGGCCCGTCCAGGTGCTGAGCGGATCAAGCAGCGGATCCGCAGTGAGATAATCAACCGTACCGCCGCCCACGCCACGCCGAATCAGCAGCGGATCATCGCCGCTGGCGGCCAGCACGCGGCCTTCTGGCGCAACTGTGCCGCTGGCAATGAGCGTTTCGCCCTGGAGCAATTGATTGGGCAGCAGCGCAAACTGGGCCAGTGTGCTCAGATCGTTGACGCGAACGGCTCCCGTCGGCACAAAAGGCAGAATATCGAGCAAGCCGCCGCCGTTGGCCGCCGCATTTGGCCCGCCAATGACGATGAGATGCCCGCCACCTATGACCCACTCGCGCAAAGCTGACCGCTGGACGGTGGTGAGCGTGTTGGTATCGATGCCATCCAGCCACAGCGTATTCACAGCTTTGAGAGCGGGCGCAGCATCGGGGATATTGCTCACACCCCAGGCCACATCAAAGGCGGCCCGCCCGGCGCTGTGCAGCGCAGTGGTGTTGACGCTTGAGCCGCGCCCGGCGTCCTGCACCACAATATTGATGGCATCCTGCGGATCGGTGTAGACCAGCGCCACCGTCGCCTGCTCAATGCGTGTGCCTTCGGTATCCAGCAGTTCCACCGTGATCAGCGGGGGATTGGGGCGGGCCAGAATGTGTAGAAACGCCACTTTTTCCGAATTGGCGGGCAGATCAATCGGCGTGCTGTAGGCATTGCTCACCACGCGCCCACTCGTCTCCGGGCGAATGATGAGTGAGCCGCTGAGATTCGGCCCGTCATTGCGAACCTGCACGCGCACAGGCAGCCAGTAATTCTCGCGGTAGTGGCCGCCATAGCCCGCATCGACGGTGAGCGTGATGGTGCTGGAGAGATCATCCTGGGCGTGCAGGCTGCCCAGCATGAGCAGAATCCCCAACAACGTCCACAGACAGCGGCTGATCCGCATACGGCCTCATTCCATTTTTCTCTGTCATGATTCGAGGCTCATTTTAACACGGCGCTTTGAAGTTTGTGTGGGATTTGTACATATGAGGTTGGAAGATTGTCGGAAACAGCCGTTGACGGCATTTCAGGAGGGAGGGGCGAGGCGGGCTGCATAACCAATGGTACCGTTCATAAATTTAAGACGGGTTTTTGTAGGGGCGCAGCGTGCTGCGCCCAACAACAATGATCTCGATCAAGGGCACAGCACGCTGCGCCCCTACGTGGGATATTTGATGTGTGTTGCGTCGGTTGTGAAAAAACTACCCCTGAAAAGGGGCCGGGGGTGAGGGGTTACGTTTGCCCTCAATCCTGGTCATCGTCTTCGGGGACTTTGCCCCGCTCCGGGCGCGGGAGAGAATGGGCGGGCGGGCTGCCATCCAGTTCTGTCGGCGTGGGAGGCCGCAGCGCAGGCATGACCTGGGTGCGCGACAGGATCACCGAATCATCGTCTTCGTCCAGCAGTTCGCGCGGGATCGAGATTTTCTTCTGCGTGAGATAATCCACCAGCGCATCGCTGAATTTGTGCGAGCGATTCTTGCCGCCAAACTGCTGGCGCAGCTCGCGCAGATGATCGATCATCCACAGATACAGATCGGCCTCGGTGCGCTGCTTGCCGTTGGTGTGATGCAAAATATCGTATTTGCGGATGAGCGTGACCGCAGGCCGATACACCTGATCGTACCAGTTGGCCGCCGCCTCCGACATGCTGACGGGCGCACCGCGCATCTGCTCCATCACCTGGGCATGGAGATAAATATGGCCCATGAGTTCGGGATAGCGCGATGGCTCTGACAGGGCGATGGATTGATGATGCGGGCGCATCTGGCGCAGACTCGTCTCATCGAGGAAGGCGGCATAGGCGGCGGCGGCATCGAGGTCTTCAATCGACATGCCCGGCTCGATATGCACGCTGGTAGGCAGTTCGGTCACATGCGCCTGAATCGTGCTTGCGTCCAACTGCCGCGCAATCGAGACGCGGTGATTGCCATCGCGCACGAAGTACACATCGCCCACCTTGTAGACTTCAATCGGCGGCACGCCTTCCATGCTGTTCATCTTGGCGTAGACGCGGCTCCAACGATCCCGCATCTCGTTGTTGCGCGGCAAAAACGTGGTGGTGAAGTTCTTATAGCGCCCCACGCTGCCGCGAATTTTATCAATTTCGATATCCTGGAGGCCCTTGTAGCTTTCTTCGCGCAGGCGCAGACGAGCGCGAATCTCCTCAAAGCTGAGAAGTTCCGCTGATTTGCCGCGCAGCAGGCCCATCAACTCTTCAAAGAAGGCGCGTGAACGCAGTTGATTGAACTTGCTCACACCTTCGACGTAGCTTTGTTGAAACCCTGGATCATCTGACATGCGTTTTGCTTATCCCTTGCTGTCCAACTCGATTCTATCTTCGGATATTGCCCCCCACAATAGCCACGTTGATAATATACAGGAATTTACAAATCAGATTGTAGACAATTGAGTCGTCTTCCTATGACCTATATTCTCGTAACAAATGATGACGGAGTTCATGCGCCAGGCTTACAAGCCCTGGCCGAAGCCATGCAATCGCTGGGGCAGGTGGCAATCATCGCGCCCGCCAGCAATCAGAGTGCCAGCGGCCATAAGAAGACACTGTACACTGATATTGCAATTGAAGATACCACCCTGGCAAACGGCCTGTCGGCGGTAGGTGTGCATGGGTCGCCCGCCGATTGTATCGCGCTGGCGGCGATGGGCCTGCGCGACTGGCCGCCGGATTTGATCGTGTCCGGCATCAATCGCGGCGAAAATCTCAGCCAGGATGTGACCTACAGCGGCACTGTCACCGCCGCACTGGAAGGCGCAATTCATGGCATTCCGGCGCTGGCGATCTCGCTTGCCAACCGCAGCGCCGATGCCGTTGACGATTATCGCATTGCGGCAGAGACCGCGCTCATGGTGGCTCAATCCATCTTACAGCACAAACTGCCGCCGCTGACGATCCTGAATCTGAATGTGCCGCTGGGCCGTCCGAAGGGCCTGCGGATTACGCGCCAGGGCGTGCGGATTTTCCGCGATGCGATGGAGCGCGGCGCTGAGGGGGTTGTCCGCATCGGTGGCGAACCCCCAACGGGCATCCTGGATGAGGCGGGGACGGATTTGTGGGCGATTGAGACGGGCTATGCCAGCCTCACGCCGATCCATCTCGATATGACCGCGCACCGCTTCATGGCGGATCTGGCGGCGTGGGATATTGAGATTAAAGAATAGGAATTAACCCCACCCCCACCCCTCCCTACGGAGTGGGGAGGGCCAGGGAGGGGTCATCCAGCAGCGAATCGAAGAAGGTCGTGTACTGCCGCGTCGTCTCACGGAGCGCGAAATGCTTCTCAATATGCGCTCGGCCCGCCGCGCCCATCTTCGCCCGCAGCGCCGGATCGCGCAGCAGCGTGATGACGTACAACGCCAGCAGCGCCACGTCGCCCGGCGGCACAAGATAGCCCGTCTCGCCATCCATGACGGTTTCGCTCGGCCCGCCGCGATTGGTGCTCACCACCGGCTTGCCTGCCGCCATCGCCTCCAGATTGACCTTGCCGTAGCTCTCAAAATCTGATGGACACACCACAACATCGGCGGCGGCCATCACGCGCTCGACATCTTCACGGAAGCCCAGGTAATGCAAACGGCGGCGCAGGAGGAGGTTGTCTTTGGCCTGTTTCAGGATCGAGTCGCGGTAGGCGGCATCTGCGCCGCCGCCGAAGGCATTTTCGCCCGCCACAATGAACTGGGCATCGGGGACTTGTAATATGACCTGCTGCGCCATCGCCTGAAAGATGTGATGGCCCTTCACGGGCTGAAACCGCGCCACCATCGCCACCACCGGGGCCTCCTGCGGCACGAGCGCCTCAAAGCGCGGCTTGATGCCATCCACATCAGGGTGAAAGCGCGTGGTATCAATGCCGGAATAGATGACGGGCAGCGCATCCGTCGGCATGAAGGGCGGCTTGCCCAGGAATCCCGCCCGAATGCTGTGGGAGCGGGCCACGCCGGGAATCGCTCGAAAAAAATCCGCCTGCCAGGGCTTGGGGCGAAACCACCAACCATGACACGTCCACATGACCGGAATTTTGACAGATTGGGCGGCAGGGGCCATCAGCGGCAAGGTGTGGTAATCGCTGTGGACGAGATCAATCTGCTCATGCTCCAACAGCGCCGCCATGCGACTGACCACCGGAAAACGCGCCCAGACCTGCGGCATAAACCAAGTCGTGGCCCCACGATAGGCGAGGATATGGACGGGAAAGCCCAGCGCCCGCCACATATCCGCCAGACGGCCTTCACCGGGCAACAGCAGATGGGGGGTATAACGCTGCGGATCAAGCGATTGCGCCAGCGTCAGCAGATCGGTTTCCCCGCCGCCCGTCCCGCTATACCAGGAGGCAAACAAAATACGGCGCAGCGAGTCGGGGCGAGACATCATAAAATTTCCATGATCACAAGAGAGTTCTCTATCATGATGAGGGGAGATGCCTCAATATGCAACCCATCGCGTCCCCCAACAGCGATCAACTTGAGAGCTTCTGGCGGCGCACTTCATCCTGCGTGAGCGATGCGGAGTCAACCAGTTCGCCCTCATCAGACAGCGCCAGACGTTTGGGTTTCTCATACCGTTCGACAGCGGCCAGAAGTTTGGCGACTTCGCTGTCAATATCGCTCTGGCGATTTTCTCCCAGGCCGAAGCCGATGGTATGAAACGTGAAAATCGCGCCCCAGACAAAGAAGAGCACCACTGCCAATTCTGACGCGGCGGTGTTACTGAGCGCGATCATGGCGGCCAGAACCAGAATCATGACGGTGAGATCGGCGGCCCAGAACATCCGCAGCCGATCACGCCGATTGATGCGCTTTTCGGCAATATCATAAATGTCTTCGATGGAAAGGTCTCGTTTTACCATGCTGCCCTCGCGCTCTATGCAGAACAAACCCTGTGAGAGGTTTTATGTCTTCATACGCACAAAAACGCGATGCTGTTGCAACATCATCGGTATTCACCCGTAGGGGCGCGGCGTGCTCCCCCACATCCATATTTTTGTGACGATGGTTTGTGACCCCGTTATTTTTTCGCGTTCTTCTCCGCAAGCGCCGCCCGCAGGCGCTCGACCTCGCTGGTGACAGTCTGATAGCGCGTCTGCACATCCTCCACGAACGGATAACGATAGACCACGCTCCATGACAGCACAAAGTCATACTCGCGCTGGGCGGTCTGGAAGAGCGCCAATTTCGCATCATCCCGCGTGGCAGCATCGGCCTGGGCCTGCAAGATTTCGCCGCGCAGCACATGGCGGCTGGCCGTGTCCTCCTGCGCCAGCGCTCTCTCAAGCGCATTCAAGGCCTCGCTCTCGCTGCCGAGGGCGAAATTCAGGCGGGCTGTCAGCTCATTCACCAGCGGCTGCAAATCCGTCGGGATATCCGCCGGGCGCAGACGCCGTAGCTGCGTGAGCGCCTGCTGCTGGCCTCTGACATCCAGCGATTTTTGTACCACCTGGAGCTGTGTGCTCAAAATCGTGAACTGGGCGGCAGTGATGGCACGGCCTGTTTGCAACTGCACCAAATCCTCCGCCGCCAGCGCATACTCGCCCGCCCGATACGCCAGTTGATAGCGCAGCCCGCGAAAATCCATATTTTGCGGCTGGATTTCAACCGCTTTGTTGTAATCGGCCAGCGCCAGATCATCGCGGCCCTGGCTGGTATAGACGGCGGCACGGCTTGCCAGCGCTTTGCTGTAGGCGGGATCGGCAGAATCACCCTGGAGGGCGCGGGTGTACTGCACCATCGCCAGACCGATCTTGTCCTCCAGCACGAAGGCATCGCCCATCAGACGGTAGCCCTCAATATTTTCGGGATAGTAATACTGGTAATCCGCGGCATAGATGACGGCCAGCCCCGGCTTGCTCTCTTGCAGTGCCAGATCAATCCGCATTCTGAGGGCCGGCTCTTCAAACGGATTCAAGCGCAGCAGATCATCCAACTCAAACAGCGCCTGCCCAATAGTACCCATATCACGGTAAATCTCGGCTTTCTTGAGGCGCAGACGGGTGTTGCCGAACAGCTTGCCGCGATAGCGTCCGGTCTGGGCCTCCGTCAGCATATCGAGCGCGATTTGATAGTCGCCCGTCAGCCGATAGACATCCGCCAGCAGCAAATACGGCTCATCATAATCGCCGCCAAAATCCGCCGTCGCTTTGATCTTCGTGATGAGATCATCGGTCTGTTTCTTGAGCGCCTTAAGTTTTGTGCCAGCAGCAAGCTGATCTTGAAGGCCGAGATACAGAATGCGCTCCTCCGACACCTCCACCAGCGCCCCAAAGTACAGGCCACGTCCGGCTTCTGACCACAGCGTCTTACCATCAGTGATGACTTTGCGGGCGGCCTCAACATTGTTCTGCGCGAATTGAAGGCGTGACAGGTAGTAATAGGCCATAAAATCACCCGTCAGCTTCGTCGCCTGCTGCTCTTCCAGCAGCTTGGCGCTGGCATCCTCAAACTCTCCCTGGTTGATCAGGGCATCCGCCGCATCAATATTGCGTGAGCGCTGTGCGCCCGGCGGATAATAAATCTCCGTCGGTTCGGGCCGATACACCACCTCCGGGCGGCCCGGCGTGATCGATGCATCCAGCGTCGGCGTCGGCGTGGAGGATTGAAGCGGCATGGGCGAGGCGGTCAGGGTTGCACCCGGCGTATTCGAGGGCGTCAGCGTAAAGGTGGGGGTGATGGTGAAGGTGGGCGCAAAGACCAATTTGACGTATTCGGGCGAATTGAGATACAGCGCCAACGGAATACCAACGACCAGCAGCAGCACAACAGCCACCACTGATCCGACCTGCGCCCGCAGAATCGTAATCTCACGCTCTCCCGCACGGCTGCGCGGCTTGCGCTGCCAGTCGATCAGGCGATCTTCCATCTCGTGATGCAAATAAGCATTCATCAGCGTATCACCCTGCTGCGCCGCCGCATCCAGCACGCGGCGTTTGGGGACAGGCACACCCTCTTCGCCCTGCGGCGTCAGCGCAAGATGACTGAACAGCGGCGTCTCCGGCAGGACAGGCGAGGTGGGGGCAGGAGTGCTGATGGGGGCAGCGGCCAGCGTCGGCGGAGTGGACTCTGAGGTTTTGGGAATCTCCTCGTAGCGCTCCTCCTCGTCTTCCTGATCGGCCTCATCCGTCTGATTCGCGTATTCGTCCTCGTCTGCAAATGACGGCGTATCATCGACAGGGGCGGCGGGTTTGGTGGGCAGAATTATGGTCGGGCCATCCGTGACGGGCGGCTGCACCCGTGCGACGGGTGGGGGAGGGCCAGGGAGGGGGTCGGGCGGCTGGCTCGTCCCCGTGATGCGCTCTAAGGCGGCTCTGGCGCGGGTATTCTGCGGATTGAGATCGACGGCTTTTTGCAGTGCGATGATCTGTTCACGCTGATCTTGCGCGACGGTGGCGAGGCCCATCCAGGCCACCTCGTTGGTGGGCTGCATCTTAAGGACGTAGAGAAAGGCTTTACGGGCTTGTTCAGCATTGCCCTCGCGTGCGGCTTTCAGTGCGCCCTGGAGGAGCTTCTGGACCTGCTGCTCATCCGTCACGGTTGCGTTCCTTCAATTGAGACGAAAGTATCCCCTCCATTTAACCACATTCGAGGGCTTGTATACAAAAATTAGCCTGAAATCCGCACAAGAGCCGCCTTGATATACCACCACAGCAATAAATAAAGCCAAGCGCCAGGGACTGAAAGTCCCTGTCTCCCCTGTTGCGGGGTTGAAAACCCCACCAAAACACCTCAAAAAGACGGTGTGAGCGGGACTTTCAGTCCCGCAAGAAGTAAGGCAGGGGTTTTCAACCCATGACGACAGGACAAAAACGAGGCGGGCGAAGGAAGATTTGCTTAAGAAGCCATTTGATAATGGAATTTGTAATCTCAAAACAGGGTCATCATGCTGTTTTTGAGCCATCGTCTTGATCGTAACGCCCTGTTTGGTCTTTTGTAGGGGCACGATGCATCGTGCCCCATATGC
>DAOTUR010000197.1:0-3225 GCA_034436915.1 Anaerolineae bacterium | reverse complement strand
TTCATAATGGCTTGACATCACCTCCCGTGCGGATTGGTGTGGGGGCAACTTATGGGTCGCCCGTGTTGAAAAACCGTGTTCTGGGCGCGATATATTGCGCCCTTACACAAACGCTCTGACCCATTGAGAATCGGTCATCTGAATCAAGAATCGATCACCACGTTCTTCTGTAGACCTAAAGATACCGCTTGCCCCGACGCACCCGTTCAATTCTTAAAACAGCCCGCACAGCACATCGTTTCTCCTATCCATAAATTGCCAGATGCTCATTATGATTGGCCCCATCGCGTCTATAGTGAAGACGATATTCTGATGAGGAGATGACGAGTGATCAACAATCTTTCGGCGACGACAATTTGGGTCAAGGATCAAAACGAGGCCCTGCGTTTCTACACGGAAAAGCTCGGGTTCGTCATCCGCAACGATGTGACAGTGGGCGGTTATCGCTGGCTCAGTGTGGGCTTGAAGAATCAGCCAGAACTTGAAATCAATCTCGCGGCCTTGAAACCCGGCGGACAACTCACGGAAGACGATGTGATCGCCCTCACGAAGTTGGTGGAAACGGGCAAAATGGGGGGCGGCGTCTGGAAGACCGACAACTGCCGCACGGCCTACGAGGAGATGAGCGCAAAGGGCGTCGAATTCATCCAACCGCCGACGGATCGCCCGTATGGGACGGTTGATGCCGTGTTTAAGGACACCAGCGGCAACGTTTTTGTATTATCAGAGGATAAGCCAAAACGCTAAGCCGTTGTATAAGATGACCTCTACCACCCACACAGATACATGAATCATTACTTTTCGCGTAATCATTCACCTCTTCATGCGAATTTTAGGTTCGTAGGGGCAGGATATATCCTGCCCACGTTGAATCGCCTACAAATCATCGGGCGCGGTATACCGCGCTCCTACGATCCGGCCACAACGACTATGAGGGATAATGAATGTCCTTGTAGGGACATGGCGTGCCATGTCCAAATGGAGGACATGGCGTGCCATGTCCCTACAAACCATCTGTTACGATTCTGTCGGCAAGCCCGCTGCCCGCCATGCGTCCAGACCGCCCGCCAGATTGAGCATGTTGGTGAAGCCGGCCCGTTCCAGCAGACTCCACACCAGTTGTGAGCGCACGCCCACGCCGCATTGCAGCGCAAACGGCTGATCCAGCGGCAGATCGTTCAGGCGGGCGGGAATGTCGCCCATCATCATGTGATATGCGCCAGCGATATGCTCGTCCTGGAACTCTTGTGCGCCGCGCACATCCAGGATGGTAAGCTGCTGCTGATACGCCTGCTGCGCTGTCACAGAGGCAACGGCTGTCGTGAGCAGGCCCATATCCAGCACATCCGGCGTGAAGTAACCCGGCACATCATCCACGCCAATTTTGAGCAGCGCTTTGAGGACGGTCTGCACATCGTTGGGATAGGCGATGAAAAAGGTGTGGGCGCTGTAATCGACAAACCAGCCGACGTAGGTGCAAAACTGGTCGCTGCTGATCGGGATATTCAGCGTACCGGGCAGATGCTTGCGGGCATAATCGGCATTGGGGCGCGTGTCGATGAAGAGCGCATCGGGCGGCACAAGGCCCTGCGGCGACTCACTGATGTGCTGCGCCTGGGACAGATCGAGCAGCAGCGCTGGCCCGCTGCGATTGACCTGCTTCATATGAGCAAAGTAGCGCGGGGCTTCCGGTTGATCGCTGAGGAGCCACTGCGAAAATGGCCCCTCCTGCGCGAACTGCATGGCCGGATTCACGCGCTTTTCATAGCCTATCGTCGTCGAGGGCATCGCGCCGAGCAGCTTGCCACAGACGCTGCCCGCGCCATGTCCTGGCAGCACTTGCAGATAATCCGGCAGGGCTTTGAGCTTTTGGAGGCTGCTGAACTGCTGTTTCGCACCGCGCCGAGCGCTATCCTGGTAGCCCGCCACCACCTCCAGCAGATCGGGCCGCCCGACATCGCCCACAAACAGGCAATCGCCGGAGACGAGCGCAAACGGCTCCTCTGACGCGGTTGTATCGGTTACAAGGAAGGCAATATGCTCCGGTGTATGGCCGGGGGTGTGCAAAACACGCAGGCGCACCGTCCCCACGCGGATTTCATCGCCTTCGCGCACCAGCGTCACATCATCCGTGTAGGGATAGGTGTACTGCCAGTCGACCCCACCCTCACGGCTCAGATAGATCTTTGCGCCTGTGGCCGTCGCCAATTCACGCACGCCGCTGACGAAATCAGCGTGGATATGCGTCTCGGCCACACCGACAAGCGTGAGATCATGGGCTTGTACGGCTTGCAGCGAAGACTCAATATCACGACCTGGATCAATGACGAGCGCTTGTTTGGTTTCAAGACAGCCTATGACATACGATGCCTGGGCAAGCTGCTCATCATAAAGATACTTTAAAAGCATATGAGACTCCTGTTCCGCCTCATCACCCATCGAGGGACTGCGGTCTTTTGAAGGATTTCCGTTTCTTATTATAACCCGTTCATGCCTCCTGCGTAGAACCCAACTCATCATCATTATTTATAAATCATATTTTATGGTGTAAAGATTGCATTCCCCGCTATGACACGGCCTCATTTTGCATCGCACCATCAGGCGGGCTATGATGCACACGTTGTTTTAAGCCTCGCCATATAGGGCGTGTTTTTTGAGGAGAGATTATGCCTATGATTGCGAAGATTCTGGTGGCGCTCGTTGCCCTGGAGCATCTTTTTTTCTGTATCTGGAGATGTTCGCCTGGACAAAACCGAGCACGATGAAGACATTTGGCACGACAGCTCCTTTTGCCCAAGAATCGAAAACGTTGGCAGCCAATCAAGGGCTGTACAACGGCTTTCTGGCGGCGGGGCTGCTGTGGGGCGTGATTCAGGCTGATGCGATGTTTGCCAAACAGACACAGTTGTTTTTTCTGGCGTGCGTGCTGGTGGCAGCGGCCTACGGCGGCATGACGGTCAAGCGCTCGATTCTGGTGGCGCAGGGGCTGCCTGCCTTGATTGCACTGATCGCGGTGCTGGTGGCGTCTTAAACTGGTGAAACCCCTCACCCCCCCGCCCCTCTCCCACTGCGTGGCTAGAGGGGTGCAGGACAGGGCATAAGAGATTGTCAGATACCCCACGCCTAAAGGCGGGGGCTTGCAGTTATGGCGGGATTGAAACCCAAAACACACACCGCGTATGGCGGAATGACCGCCGCCCAGCGTCCGATGTTGACCGCCGCGTT
>DAOTUR010000196.1:0-12066 GCA_034436915.1 Anaerolineae bacterium | reverse complement strand
CGGCCCGCCCCCAGGCCCCCGCGCAGCCCCAGACGCCGCCGGAGCAGCCGCGCATTTACGAAGAGAACAACTACGATCTCCCGCCTTTCCTGCGTCGTTCACGCGGCAATAACGGCCGCTAATTCGCTCTGACAGCGTGCGAGAGGGCCGTCTCGGGACGGCCTTTTTGCCCCTTTCATCTTTTTTACCACTGTGAGTGTATGTTAACATTACAACCACTCTATAGACTATGAAATTGTCAACAACTCGTTCATAAGTCTATTGTATCGGCTCTGGCAATCGGCTAAAATGATCGTCACACCTCATTGCAGGTGCAGAAGTTGCGGAGGCGGGAAACGTCATTTCTTCTTTCCCAAAACGCTGTCACACTATAGATCGATTTTCAAGCAGAGACGTTTCCCGCGCCTGAAATAAGACGTGCGGATTTGTGCTCTCTATCGCTTTTGTACCGTTATCGTAATGCACGGAGAAATCATTCCTCATGACACTACAGCACCAGCGTAAACCCAACGCCCTCCATGACCTCGGCTATAAGATTTTCCTCGATCGCTATGCTCAGAAGGATATGACCCGCCAGACGCTCGCGGTGGGGGATATCGTGATTGTGGTCATCAACAGCGCAACGGGACAGCGCGAGATTGGCAAGATCACCGCCATGAACCTGCCCGAAATCACGATTGAATTGAACGATGGTGAGATCGTCACCCGCGATCTGGAGCATGTTGATAAGCCGCTCGAAACCGACCCCGGCCAGATGATGGATCGCGTGGCGGCGGGCATTGCCGAGATTGAAGCGACGCCGGAGCTGCGCCGCGAGTGGACGGACAATTTTCGCTGGCTGCTGGAGGATTGGAAGTTTGTTCCGGGGGGGCGCATATTAACAGGAGCTGGTACAGATCAACAGCTAACCCTGTTCAATTGTTTCGTGTTGCCGTCGCCCCGTGATTCACGCGAAGGCATTATGACCACACTCACACAAATGACTGAAATCATGTCGCGTGGTGGTGGTGTCGGCATTAATATCTCCTCTTTGCGGCCTCGCCATGCCTATGTGCGCGGTGTCAATGGTCGTTCGAGCGGCGCGGTGTCCTGGGGCGGTCTTTATAGTTTTGTGACAGGACTTATAGAACAAGGTGGGAGTCGGCGCGGAGCTCTTATGTTAATACTTAATGACTGGCATCCTGATGTCTTAAATTTTATTAGCAGTAAGCGTACTGCGGGGCAGATCACCAACGCAAACATCAGCGTCGGCGTCAGCGATGCGTTTATGGAGATTCTCAAAGCGGATGGTGATTGGGTGCTCAAATTCCCCGATACCTCCGACCCTGAGTACAACGCGCTCTGGGATGGCGATATCGATAAGTGGGAGGCCGCAGGTAAGAAGGTCATTCCCTACAAGACGGTGAAGGCCAAAGAGATCTGGGATGCCATCATCGAGAGTGCCTGGGCCAGTGCGGAACCAGGTGTCTGGTTCCGTGAGCACAGCAACAAGATGTCAAATAGTCGTTATTTTAGTACACTTATCAGTACCAATCCTTGTGGCGAACAGCCACTGAGTGCGTGGTCGGTTTGTAATCTTGGTGCTATTAATCTGTCGCGCTTTTACGACGAAGACCCTCAGGATGTCGATTGGACTCTGCTGGATCGCACTGTGCGCTATGCCACGCGCTTCCTCGACAATATCATCGACAGCACGCCGTATTTCTTCGAGCAGAATCGACAGACGCAGCTCGATGAACGGCGCGTTGGTCTAGGGACGATGGGTATTGCCGAACTGATGATTAAGTGTCAGGTGCGCTACGGCAGCGATGAGTCTGTGACGTTCATTGATAAAGTGTATAAGGCCATTGCGTGCGCTGCTTATGAAACGTCAGCCCAACTTGCCGTTGAAAAGGGCGCGTTCCCGAAATTCGATGCTGAAAAATTCTTGCAAAGTGGCTTCATGCAGGGAATGCCTGAAAATATTCGTAAGATGGTCACAGAATGTGGCATCCGCAATGTCACTCTGTTGACACAGGCCCCGACGGGGAGCACAGGAACAATGGTGAATGCCTCCACAGGCATTGAGCCGTTCTTCTCGTGGGTCTACTATCGCAAGAGCCGCCTGGGGCTGCACGAAGAGCGGATGCCCATCGCGCAGGACTGGTACGACGCCCATCCCGCCGAAACCAAGCTGCCGGATTACTTCGTCACGGCGATGGAACTGGCCCCAGAAGATCATGTGAAGGCGCAGGGAGCATTCCAGCGTTGGGTTGACAGTGCCATATCAAAAACGTGTAATGTTCCGAAAGAATACACCGTCGAGCAGGTGGGCAAGCTCTACGAGATGATGTATGACCTCAGCTGCAAAGGCGGCACAATCTACCGCGATGGCAGCCGTGATGAGCAGGTGCTCATGCTCAAGGGTGACGAACGCGCTGAAACCGAGATGGCCGATCTCAAGAAG
Source organism: Anaerolineae bacterium (assembly GCA_034436915.1). Lineage (GTDB taxonomy): Bacteria > Chloroflexota > Anaerolineae > Aggregatilineales > Phototrophicaceae > JALHOR01. Next base: position 9,620 of record DAOTUR010000196.1, on the reverse strand, counting down.
AAAGAGGCCGATAAGCCCGCTGTCGTCGAAATGACCGACGCACCCGCCACGCCGCATCGCGTCTACAGCCGCCCGACGGTGCTGCATGGCACAACCGTCAGCTTCAAGACGCCGTTTGGCACGTCGTATATCACGATGAACAGTGATGAACATGGCTGCCCGTTTGAGGTGTTCATTACGGTGGGCAAGGCAGGCAGCGACGTACAGGCCGATGCTGAAGCGCTGGGCCGTTTGATCTCGCTGCAACTGCGGGCCACTGCGCCGCAAAATCGCATGGACATGCTCAAGCTGGTGATCGACCAGTTACAGAATATTGGCGGGGCGCGTCCGGTGGGCTTTGGGCAGCAGCGCGTGCTGTCGCTGCCGGATGCAGTGGCGCGGGCGCTGGAAATGCACTATGTCACGCCGGAAGAACCGCCGCACCAGCTCACGCTGCCCGGCTTGAACGGCAATGGCAAATCCAAAGCGCCAGTGCAGATGATTGAGGCGGATGATATTCCGCTGGCGCAAAACGGCCATTCGCATGATGCGCCTGTCAGCATGTCCGGCGCGGATATGTGCCCGGAGTGCGGCACGATCTCGCTGGTGCGGGCTGAGGGCTGCCGCCGCTGCCTGACGTGCGATTACACCGAGTGCTAACGCAGGCGTCGGAATAGCGTTTTCATCTTCAAACCCATAGAAAACCAAACGACCACACAGCATAACACTGTGTGGTCGTTTGGTTTTGAGCGTTGAGGAGGCGTATCCCAAACGTCGGTTTGTCGTGGAATGCGATACGCATTTTGCAATATACTATAGGTAAGACAGTCGTATTCTCACAGAAGGATATCCCTATGCGTCGATTCAGGAGTGGCTTAGGTGTGCTGTTGGTGCTGCTCTCCCTGGTCTTGAGCATTTCGCCGTTGGTCGCACAAGAGACGACCAACCCGATAGGCGGCGTGCTGCAAGTCGTGGAGAGTACCCCGGAAGCAGGCCAGGAATTAGGTCTTAAAGACAGCATTATTTTGTACTTTGATCATGCGGTTGACTGTGACACGGCCAAAGCCGCCGTCCAGATCAGTCCGACCATAGACGGTGATGTCACCTGTGCGGGCAGCCGCCTCAGCTTCACCCCGAATGCGGCCTATAAAGCCGGCACGACCTATACGCTGACGGTGGGCGATACGCTGCACGCCGCCGATGGGCAGCAGCTCCTTGAGCCGTACACAATGAGCCTGACGACGACGGGGACGCTGCAAGTGACAGAGGTCTTCCCGAAAGAGAGCCAGGATGTCAATCCGGATAGCAATATCACGCTGATCTTCAATCGGCCTGTTGTGCCATTGGTGACATCGGCGGATATGGCAAATTTGCCCAACCCGCTGACGATCAGTCCGTCGGTGGAGGGCAAAGGCGAGTGGGTCAACACATCAATCTACATTTTCAATCCGACTGAGCCACTGCTTGGAGGCACAGCCTACACCGTCACCGTCCCGTCAGGCTTGACCTCGCCCGATGGCGCGGTGCTGGCGGACGATTTCAGCACGTCATTTCGCACGCCTGATCCCAAGATCACGGCCTATGGCCCATCCCGCGACGACTCAAGTGAGCCGATTCTGCTGAATGCGACGGTCAATATGACCTTCAATCAGCCGATGGATCGTGCCAGCGTCGAGCAGGCGTTCGCGCTATCACTGATGGATGGCGCTATCACTGTCAGGCAGATCGATGGCACATTCCAATGGGCGGATGACTCGCGTTCGGTGACGTTCAAACCGAATGCGCTGTTGGAGATCAACAAGACCTACTACGCCAAAATCCTAAATTCCGCCCAGGGCGCGAAGACCGAGGCGACGCTGGCGACGAACACAAGCTGGTTCTTCGCCACAATTCCCTACCCATCGATTACAGGGTCAACCCCATCGGATCGGGATAGCGACGTGCAGCCCTACGGCGGCATCGAGTTGAGATTCGCCTCGCCGATGAATATCCAGACGGTGCAGGATCGTATCACCGTCGAGCCGAAGCCGCGCCTTGAGCCGAGTTTCTATTATCAGGACTGGGGCAATTCCCTGTCGGTCAGTTTCCCACCTGAACCCTCTACCACCTACACCATCACCGTTGACCCCGGCTCTGAGGATGTGTACGGCAACAAAATCGATGCCGAGTATCAATTCTCGTATACGACGGGCGATTATGGCGAGAGCGTGGATCTGAAAGTCCCTGGCCTGGTGGGCTTCTACAATGCCTATCGTGCGCCGACAGCGCTGTATGTGACGCATCTCAATGTGAGTGAGCTGGATCTCATGCTGGCGCGGGTTCCGACGGATACCTTTCTCAGGCTGGCGATGAACAACGGCTTTTACAACAGCGACCCATTCCAGCCGACGGCAGATGAGATCGTGCGGCAGTGGACGATCCCCAACGTCGCGCCTAAGAATTACATGCGCTATGAGCTGCTCAAGCCTGCGCTGATCGACCAGGGCGATAGCCGCTGTGTCGGTGCGCTGCCATCGCGTGTCTCCGTCGGCAATGCAGTGACGGTTATCAATGAGCCGGATGCGCTGCGGATGCGGGCCGAAGCCAATCGCACGAGCGAGATCATCCAACTGCTCTACAAAGGCGCGGGCCTCAAGATTGTGGGTGGGCCAACCTGCACCGACGATAACACGCTACTGTGGTGGAACGTCGAACTGTCCGATGGGCGGCAGGGCTGGGTGGCGGAAAGTGTTGATGGAGAGTATATGCTCTCCGAAGGCACTGCGCCGCAGGTAACGCCTGTGAGCATTCAAGGCGCCGAGGGCGATGGTCGTCTGGCCCCCGGAATCTATTACCTCCGGATTGATGCGCCGGAATTTACAACCAATTCGTATCGCCCTGACCACTATATGGTGGTGGCCGATACGCTCTTGATGGTCAAATCATCCGTGAGCGGCGCAACCGTGTGGGCGACCAATCCGCAAACGGGCGAACCTGTCGCGGATGCTGCTGTCAAGTTCTTCGCCAACAAGGATGACAGCAATATCCAGGTGGCCGAGGGTGTGACCAACGCCGATGGCTTCCTTCAGGTCGATCTGCCGATCACAGCCACCTTACAAGGCAATGTCGTAGCCCTCGTCGATGATGGAACGCATTTTGGTGTGGGTTCCAGCATGTGGTCGGAGGGTTTGGATGGCTGGAACTTTGGCATTTACACCAATTATCAGCCCAACGTCTACACCGTCTATCCCTATACGGATCGTCCCGTGTATCGCCCCGGCCAGCCCGTCTACTTCAAGGCGATTGTGCGCCGCCAGGATGATGCCAAGTATTTCGTGCCGGATCTCAAGACGATCCCGGTGACGATCACCAACGATCAGGGCCAGGTTGTCTACCAGGAAGATTTGCCGCTGTCACCATTTGGCACCGTCAGCGGCCAGTTTGATCTGTCGGATGATGCGGGCCTGGGCTACTACTCGCTGTCGATTGATCTGCCCAAGCGCTACGAATACAGCTATGAAGGCGGCTCCATCGGCTTCAATGTGGCCGAGTATCGTCTGCCTGAATTCAAGGTGGGCGTGACGCCGCAGCAGGCGGAAGTCGCCCGCGATGCCGATATTCATGTCGATGTGGACGCTGAATACTACTTTGGCGGCAAGGTGTCGAATGCCAATGTGAGCTACAGCGTGATTTCGTCACCGTATACCTTCAACTACAGCGGGGATACATGGTACGACTTCTACGATTACAGCTACGATGGCGGCCCGTCTGACGCATACGATAACAATTATGGGCGGCAAGTCGCCAGCGGCTCGATGCAGGCCGATCTCAAGGGTATCGCCAGCGTCGATGTCAAAGCCGACCTGGGCGACTCCAAGAGCAGCCGTGTCTTCGATATCGAAGCGACGGTGACGGATGAGTCGAATCAATCCGTTTCAGGCCGCACATCCGTGATCGTGCATCAGGCCAAAGTCTATGTGGGAGCGCGGCCCAAAACCTACGTTGCCACTGACGGACAAGAGACCGCGTTTGACTTCATCGCGGTGGATTGGGACAGCCAGCCCGTCGCCAATCAGGAGATTGCGGTACAAATCGTCGAGCGCCGCTGGTCGAGCGTGCAGGAGGTTGACCCGAATACAGGCCAATCGTCCTGGACATGGAGTGTGGAAGAAATTCCCGTCAGCGATGCCAAAGTCACAACCGATGATAAAGGCGTGGCCTCGCTCTCGTTTGTGCCGGAAAAAGGCGGCATCTACAAAGCCATTGCCACCGCCCGCGATGCCGATGGCAACTCCTCGCGCAGCGCGACCACGCTGTGGGTGTCGAGCACCGATTATGTGTCGTGGCGGCAGCAGAACAGCAATCGGATTGATCTGATTGCCGACAAAAAGAGTTACAACATCGGCGATACGGCGGAAGTTCTGATCACATCGCCGTTCCAGGGCAAGGCCGAAGCGCTCATCACGGTTGAACGCGGCAGCGTGCTCAAGGTGGAGCGGGTGACGCTGGACTCCAATTCGTATGTCTACCGTCTGCCGATTGACGAGTCGTTTGCGCCCAATGTGTACGTGAGCGTTTTCATCGTCAAGGGTGTGGATGAGAACAATCCGGTGGCGTCGTTCCGCATCGGCTATATCCCGCTCAACGTGGATTCATCGCGTAAGGTGATGAACATCGCCATCAGCGCCAATACCGATCAGGCGCAGCCGCAGCAAACTGTCACCTATACGCTCAAGACGACTGACTACGCAGGCCAACCTGTGCAGGCGGAAGTCGGCGTGGGCGTGACCGATCAGGCGGCGCTGGCAATCGGTCTGCCCAACAGCGGCGCGTTGATGACCACCTTCTACAGCCAGCAGGCGCTTAGTGTTCTCACTTCATCAGCCCTCACCATCAACACCGACCAGATCACGCAGGAGACGCTTGATACGGTCAAGGGCGGCGGCGGCGGTTTTGCGGGCGGCGGCATCATCGATATTCGCGGCGAGTTCATCGATACGCCGTACTGGAACGGTGCTCTCTTCACCGATGAAAACGGCGAAGTCAAATTCGATGTGCGTCTGCCCGACAATCTGACGACCTGGAAGCTGGATGCGCGGGCGATTTCGCTGGCTGCTGATGGCAATATGCTGGTGGGCCAGGAGACGTTCGACCTTCTCAGCACCAAGCCGCTGCTCATTCGTCCGGTCACGCCGCGCTTCTTCGTGGTCGGCGATACTGTGCTGCTGGCCGCCGTCATCAATAACAACACCAAGACTGAGCAAAACGTCAAGGTGACGCTCAAGAGTGCGGGCCTGACGCTGCGCGACAACAACGCCGAACAGACGATCACCATCGCGGCGGGCAGCCGTGCGCGGGTCACATGGTCGGTGACGGTGGAGGATATCGCTGTCGTCAAAGCCGCCTTCCTCGTTGAGGGCCAGGGCGCGAACGACGCCAGTATCTCGCCCGTCAGCATGGATGATAACGGCTCGCTGCCTGTCTATCGCTATGAAGTGCCGGAAACAGTTGGCACATCGGGCTTGCTGCGGAATGCCGAAGACGTGACCGAGACGATTGTGCTGCCGCAGCGCTTCACCGTGACAGCGGGTCAGGTCGATGTCAAAGTCGAGAAATCGCTGGCCGCCACGACGCTGGCCGCGCTTGATGTCCTCCGCAATTACGATTATCAGGGCATTGAGCAGACGGTCAGCCGTTTCCTGCCCAATATCCTGACCTATAAGGCGCTGAATGATCTGGGTATGGCCGATGCCAGACTGAAAGATGTGCTGGATCAGACGGTGAACGAGTCAATTCAGCGGCTCTACGCGCAGCAAAAGGCTGACGGGGGCTGGGGTTGGTATGTGCAGGATGCCAGTGATCCGCTGGTATCGGCCTATGCGCTGATGGGCTTGTATGTGGCCGCCAAAGAAGGCTATCCAGTCTCAGAGACGACCCTCAATTCAGCCCGTGACTATGTTCGCAGCCAGTTGATCACGCCCAGGCCCACCCGCGCCTTCTGGGAGTTGGATCAGCAGGCGTTCCTGCTGTACGTGCTGGCCTATACCGGGACGCCCGATAATGCCCGCACAACCAATCTCTACGAGTACCGCGAGAATATGAGCCTGTATGCTAAAGCAATGCTGGCGCAGGCGCTCTACACGATCAATCCGAAGGATACCGAACGCCTGAATACGCTGTTGGATGACATCATGAGTCAGGCGACAGTGACAGCGGCGGGCGTGCGCTGGAAAGAAGCCAACAGAGGCTACAACTGGAACACCGATGTCCGCACCACCGCCATTGTGATTGATACGCTCATCAAGCTGCGGCCCGACAGCGATTTGCTCCCTGGCGCAGTGCGCTATCTCATCGTGCAGCGCAAGGCCGATGCCTGGGAGACCACGCAGGAGACCGCCTGGGCGGTGATGGCGCTGACGGATTGGATGGTTGTCTCCGGTGAGTTGAAGCCGCAGTACGCCTACAGCGTCACTCTCAACGGTAAACAACTGACGAGCGGCAATGCGCTGCCCGCCAATGTGCGCGATGTGGAGACAATGCGCGTTGATGTGGCGGATCTGCTGGCGCATGATGCCAATCAACTCGTGTTCCAGCGCACCGATGGACAGGGCGCACTCTACTATACCGCCTATCTGACGGCCTCGCTGTCTGTGCCGCAGGTGGAACCACTGAACAAAGGCATCATCGTGGAGCGGCGCTATCTGCGCCCTGGCAGCGATGAGCCTGTGACCAAAGCGGTTGTCGGTGAGGTGCTGGAAGTGCGCCTGACGATCATCGCGCCGACTGCGCTGCAATACGTGACGATTCAAGACCCGCTGCCTGCTGGCGCTGAGGCGATCAACCCTGATCTGCAAACCAGCCAGCAGCAGAACACACAGCCGGAGCTGGATGCGCTGAACTACGGCTGGGGCTGGTGGTACTTCAGCAATATTGAGTTCCACGATGAAAAGGTCACGATGACGAGTTCGTATCTGCCTGCGGGTACATATGAATACAAGTACAAGATTCGCGTCGGGATCGAAGGGACATACAACGTCATTCCCACCACCGCTCAGGAAACCTATTTCCCAGAGGTGTATGGGCGCGGCGCGGGGATGCTCTTTACGATCACGGCCAACTAACCGCCTGTCATCGGGCGTGATACACGAAAGGGGTTTGTTGGGCTGCGGCTCAACAAACCCCCTTCTTTATGTCGTTGTTGTGACATATAAAAAACGGCTTTTTGAGGGGGAGGCATGGATAAATTTGAAAAAATTCGGGCGGCACTCCAGGCGGGAGAGCTGGACAAAGCCCGTAAGATGGTGCGCTGGCTGCTCAAAAATGAGCCATCCGCTGAGGCATGGTATCTGGCGGCACAAGTGGTGGAGGCCAAAGACGAAAAAATCAAATGTTTACGTCAGGCTATAACGCTGGATACATGGCATAAAGCCGCCAACCTCGAACTGTACAAAATCGAGGGGAGTACGCCGACTGAGATCGTGCAGCGCCAGACAGAGTGGACGCGTAAAGCCGGCGAAAAGCCCGTCACAGAGATCAAACGCCAGTTGAAGCAGGATCGCTTCCAGCAGCAGGCACAGCGGCATCGAGTGTATACGCGCATGGGCTGTGTGTGCTCTATCTTCTTCTCGATTTTTTTCAGCCTGAGTGTGTTTCGTGCCGCCGGATTGATGTCCGCTGGACTCAGCCGCGCATTGGCCCAGCTTTTCAATCAGCCCAAGCCGGTTGACGCCATCAATAATACGCCGATTGCCATGATCAGTAAGCCGCAGCTCATCCTCACGCCGTCTCAGGTGAAGGCGGCTAGCCCGCAAGGGGTTGAGGTGCTGGATGCCGGCTATGTGCATGAGCACAACTTTATCGGCGTCCCCGGCGTTGAATATGCGGTCTATGTCCAGTTCATTTCGGCCACCGCCAAGCATGTGACGCGCAATGTCACGATTGTTGACCCGAACAACGGCGAAGCAGGCCAGCGCTGCCCAGTGGAGCACGTGCTGCAAGACGATACCAATGTGTCGTTTGTGTGCAATGTCGATGTACCGGGAAAATGGCGCATCCTCATCATGGGACGCGATCAGGAGAGCGTGGGGGCGTATTTTGTGGGGGTGCGAAAGCTGGATTAGTACAGGTTTTTTCGATGCTCAACCAGGGTTTTCGCCCTTATAATAATGTCAATACACCCCATTGAGGAGAAAATGAGTTTATGAGCCAGGTCTATGAGATGCAGTGGGACTGCCAATTCTGCGGTACAAAAAAGCTGCTCGGTAAAACCCATCGCTTTTGTCCGAACTGCGGCGCAACGCAAGACCCCAAATCGCGCTACTACCCATCGGACGAAGAGAAGGTGGCGGTTCAAGATCATGTCTTTGTTGGGGCTGACAAGGTGTGTCCGAGTTGCAGCACGCTGAACAGCGCCCAATCCGAATTTTGCCAGAACTGCGGCGCACCGCTGGCCGAGGCCGCCGGGATTTCGACACTGGGGGCGGAAACGCAGGCCCAGGGCGCGGCCTTCGTCAGCAGCGGCAGCCGCGATGTGACCAAAGAGCACTTTGAATCGGAGATGACGCGAGTTGGCGTCATGAAGCCCAAAAACGATGCCCAACCGCGCAATTGGAAGGTCATTGGCGCGGTGGTGGCTGTGCTTGCGGTGGTCGTCATTGGCATTCTCGCGGCGCTCTTCATGAAGAAAGAGGCCACCGTTGTTGCGGCCTCTCATTCCTGGGAGCGTGAGATTCGCGTGGATCTATATGACAATTTCACGCAGCAAAGCTGGTGGGATTCGGCCCCGATGGGCGATAACGTGTTTCGCGGGGTATGTGTCTCGAAGCAGCGTTCCACGCGCCAGGTGGAGGATGGCGAGGAATGTTCCAATGTGCGCGTCGATCAGGGCGATGGCACATATCGCCAGGAACGGCAGTGCAATACCAAGTATCGCAGCGAACCCGTGTACGACGATTGGTGTACCTTCACAGGCCAGCGCTGGGATTATAAACGCAGCGTTACCACATCCGGCACCAGTGTCGATCAAACGCCGAACTGGGGCGAGGTGACGCCCAACTGTAACGGCCAGCGTTCGATTGGCTGTGAGCAGGAGAGCGGGCGCAACGAGACGTACAACGTGCAGTTTGCGGGCGATAAGGATATCAAATACACCTGTGATTTCCCGCAGGCGCAGTGGGAGACGATCAAGATTGAATCGGTCTGGACGGTGCAGGTGCGCGTGGTGGATGTCAAAGCCGCCGACTGCGCGACGATCAAACCGAAGAAATAATCACCGCAAAGACGCAAAGAACTCATCGTCTGTTGTGCCTTTGTGGTCTAAACCTCGAATTCAAAAACGACACTGTAGGGGCGACCTATGGGTCGCCCAAGCACGCCGTATGTTGCGATTTTATTGGGCGACCCATGGGGCGACCCTACACGTAATCATTCACTATCCATGAAAATCGAGTAGGGGCGCGATGTATCGCGCCCTGATTGATTTGTAGGAGATTTGGCTTGGGCAGGATGCATCCTGCCCCTACGAACCTAAAATTCGCATGAAGATGTCAGATACCCCACGCCTAAAGGCGGGGGCTTGCAGTTATGGCGGGATTGAAACCCAAAACACACACCGCGTATGGCGGAATGACCGCCGCCCAGCGTCCGATGTTGACCGCCGCGTT
>DAOTUR010000195.1:0-5009 GCA_034436915.1 Anaerolineae bacterium | reverse complement strand
CAGCTGCTGAATATAGCCCAGATGCAGCATTTGACTGAGAATCACCACACGAACCTCGGGGTAACTCTGCTGTATATGACATACAAGAGAATTCACAGGTGTCTCTGTCGATATAGCATCACTGAGCAGCAGCACATCGCAGGCTCCTGCATACAAACAGGGATCTGAATCAGATGTCTGAACCATCGTTTTCACAACGGTGATCTCATCGGCGGCATGTGTCAATAGAACGCCCATCCCATGGCGGCTGAGCGCGTGCGGGTCCAAAATCGCTACGTTAATCATCGCCTTCATGCCGCTTTGCGGTCTCATCTCAGCTCTTTCGTGAGAGGATCTATATTTCAATCGCTCTTGCTTGTATAATTATAATAACTTTATGGATTACGTCAAACATTTCGTTTCGTTAAAGGATAACTGTGTCTGACTATCTGCCTCTCGCGCAACAGATCACCCTGCTCTTTGAGGTGGTTCGTCATCCCGAAGGCCGCTCCTTTACCATGCAAGAGGTGAGTACCGCGACGGGTGTCAGCCTGGCGACGATCAGCCAACTGCGTAATGGCAAGATTAGCAATCCCCATCTCAACACCCTGCGCGGCCTGTGTGAATTCTTCAAAGTTCCCCTGCGCTATTTTGAGACCCAAACCGTCGAGCAGTGCTACGCCATTTTTAACGGGGATAATCAGCCACCTGCTCTCGCCAATAATGAAATCGCTTTTCGGGCGAATGCTCTGCCTGAGCAGGCGCAGCGCGATATTCTGACCATGATCAAGTGGGTGCAGGCGGCGGAAGAACAGCGCAAGTTAAAGGGCGATCCCACTCCGCTGCCAGGATTAGAACCCTATGACGAAGACTGACATTGTCATTGCCCGTCAGATGCAGCTGCTGCTGGAGCACACGGACGCGCCCAATACGCGGCCTTACACCATCACAGCCGTGGCCGAATTGATTGGGCTGACGCCGCAAACCCTGCTGAATATGTTACATGCCCGGATTGAAAACCCTCGTCTCAATACGCTGCGTGCCCTGTGCCGCTTCTATGACATTTCGCTGGATTATTTTGATCTGCGGACCGAAGATGCGTGCCTGCGTTATCTCCACGCCCACCAGCTCAAACACTCGCCCGCGCTGGTTCAGCAGATTCAAGCGGAGGCGGATCGCCTGACAGAGCGCGGTTACCGGAACATCCTCGCAACCCTGCACTGGCGCTTGATGAGTTTGCGGTTTAAAACGGAACGACCTTAAAAACGCCTCTGATACGGAGAGAATGTAGAGTTTTTGCACCCTATCCACACCCATCTCCCGACGTACTCCTCTTTGAAAAGATCGCCCTTGCCTATCATGCGCTCTGGCAGGATGAGAATTGCGCCCTCATAAAAACTCTATACTCTAAAAGGTCATAAACTGCGCCTTTTCAAAGTGCTTAAACCGCACTTTGTCCCCATTTTGAGTATACATTCTCTACATGGACGACAGACTCTGCATGAAGGCTGTAGAGTCTGAACGGTCTGTAGAGTCTGAAAAGTTTTTTGGTTGCTGATGATTATCTTGGACTGGCACTGATGAGTGTGTTTGCATCCTCATAAAAACTCTACATTCCCTCCATGGGCAACAGACTCTACATTCGCACTGTAGAGTCTGAAGGGTCTGTAGAGTCTGTAAAGTTTTTTGGCTGATCAAAGTCAAAGTGGCTTTGAGCGGCGTTGATGCGCTTGTAACGATCAGCAAGTCGTGGACAATGGCCTTATTCCAGTTTCCAGACAATGACAACACCATCGCTGTAACCCATGAGCAGGTGTGAACCGTCGGGAGAGAACGCTAAGGTGTCAACATAGCCCTCTGCTGGAAGTGACAGTGACACAAACGGCGGATCGCTCTGTACAGCATCGAGTGGATAGAGGGCGATCTCTTGGTCGATCACAACTGCGCCAAGGCTATCGCTGGTGGCTCTGAACCAGATAGGTGCTGATCCCATTGGAATTGGTTGGCCGCGTGCAATGTCCCAGACATGTCTCTCAGAAGGTGCTCTGTTGGAAAGTTGCACATCGTAGAACAGAGAGCCATTATCCGCGCTGAAGCCTTCTATGTAGGTGCTAACAAAGCCGGAAGGCATTGCAATCGTCGCAAGCCGTTCTGCTGTGCCAACATCCAGCACAATAATCTGCTGATCTTGCGGATATGCTATGCGTGTTGCATCCAGGCTCAGCCGCGTAAAAAACCCAGAGGTAACAGTCAGGGGGATGTCGATGAGTGTACCTGAACGCGGCTCCCATAGATACACGCCGCCCATATCACCCATGAGAAAGATGCGATTATCCATAGTGAATGGATAGGGATGCGGGGCGTAGTCCTGCGGCAGAGGAATCTGCTCCAGCGTGGTGAGATCCCACAGCGGGTCACTTACGCCACCAATGACAACCTGTGTTGAGTCTGGGCTGAAGTCAATGCCCGCAATAGGCGTTTGTCTAGCTCTAGAAAGGGCCTGTCCAAGGATCACGGCTTGTATTCCTGTATGGGCATCCCACAGAAGCACAGAAGCATCCGTGTGCAGCGTGACTAACCAACGCCCATTGGGGCTTAACTCGCTATTGAGGATGGGCGCTGGGATATTTTCGAGAACGGCCTGCACCTCGCCTGTGAGCGCGTTCAGCAAGCGGGGTGTATCGCTGTTTTCAAAAACGGTTTGTCCATCAGCACCTATGGAAAATGTCGGTTGGGGGTCGATTGCCCACAACGGCTCACCGGTCTGTGAGTCGTAGATGCCTCTGGAGACCGCAAGGCGTTGGCCGCTGGGGTCGAAGGAAGCTTGACCGCCCACAGGGATGGTAAACAGGTCACTGCCCTTCTCCAGGTCGCGGACGGTGGTTTCTTTCCAGTTACTGTAGGCAAGGAAGCGCCCGTTAGGACTGTAAGCTGTGTAAGTCGCGCTGCCTTTATCTTCAAAAACGGGCGTGAGTGTCCGGGCCTTCAGGTCGATGAAGTAGAGCGTTTGCCAGAAGAACCCGATAAGCGTCACGCCATCGGGGGCGATGCCATGAACACCCGAAATCGAAACGTTCGATTGTTCCAGCCCTAAATAGGTATCCAGCGGGGTGGTGATATCTGTCGCCAGATCCCACAGCAGGACGTTAGGCTTGTAATAAGGCGAGTCGCTGCCTGCGAGGAGGAGGTCCTGGTAATCGATGGTCACGATCTCTGGGCTGCCTGTAAAGACCAGATGCCCGGTGCGATACTTGATTTCAGCCAGGGGGGGAAGGGGAAGTCGGTGCAGCACCTCCAGCGTTTCGGCATCCAATACGAGTGCGGCGGCATCTGTGAAGAGTCCCAACCGTAATCCGTCAGGCGACCAGATAGCGCTGTGCCCTTCTAACTTGCGCATGGGCTGTAAGTCGGCATCGTAGATGGTCGTTTCCATATCGGCGCTGACCGCCAACCGCCCGTCGGGGTGATAGACAAGCGCAGTGACACTGCCGACTTCGAGAAATTTTGGCTCTGCATCCGTTTCGTCATAAATCCAGACACCGCGTGTGCCGCCCATCGCTAGAACTGTGCCATCAGACGACCATGCCAGTGGTGTGTCAACCTTACCATGCCCGTATTGTGCCACTTTGAGTGGATTCAATGACTGTGCATGGGTGTTTGATATGACCCACAGAGCCATCAATATGAAAAAGCCTAAGCGTTTCATACGCCCTCCTTGTGTTTATCTCTATTGTAATACACAACTATGAGAGCGTAGGGAAAGCGGTGCTGAATCGTCTTTTAGGTGTGGAGGGTGTGGCCCGGATTATCTATTCTCCGGATTGAGAGCAGGGACGGAAACAGACTGTTCCCGAAAAATCAGATGGCAGGATTTTGAATCTGAAAAACTCTACATTCTCTACATCTCAACAGACTCTACATACGCGCTGTAGAGTCTGAACGGTCATGTAGGGGATGTAAAGTTTTTTCGCTGACCAAATATGATTTTCAAAGCCAGCCCAAAGCAGTATGTGCTGCGAAGCCAGGAGATTTCACACGGAACAGACTCTACATGGCACTGCGCAAAGCATGTAGAGTCCGTCAATCAGGAGAGCATCAGCGGGAAAATAATCAGCACAGGCAGCCCCCCGACCAGAAATCCCATCACTACCTGCGACACCGTATGATTCTTCGTCTCCACCCGCGACCACATCGTGACCAGGGCCACCAACACCACAAGCGCCAGCAGCACAGGATGATTGAGCTTTCCGGTCAGCAGCAACCCAGTCAGACAGCCTGCCATCACGCTCGCATGAGCCGAAATCTTCGTGACATACTGGTTGATCAGCATTTGCACAGGCAGCCACACAATCAACACTTTGAGTCCGGCGATGAGAATACGCGGTGCACTCAGCACGATGAGAATCCCCAGACACGCAAGAGTGCTCAGGAATCCGATCAAATACAGCGGCCCGCGAATTTCCCGCTGATAGACATATTTCTTGTAGCGCAGCCCGATATACGTGTTGATGAGAATGCCGGGCGTCAGCACAATCCCCAGCACCAGAAGCGACCATTTCAGTGCCTCGGCCAGCGTGAGATCGCTCAAGACCGCAAAGATCGTGGGCACAACCACTAGAAACGGATGGAAAATGCGGCCAATGATGAACGCAAATTTGTTGCTGTGATCAGGGACTGTATCAGGAATTGTCGTCATGCGAGTTTCGCCAGGTGTTCGATGAGTTGTGGGTAATCGGGATAGGCTGTGATCAGGCCAGAAATCGTATGGTAAGGGGTTGGATCGGGTTGATACCGCAGGACAGAGTAATGATCCAGAATGAAGATAAGCGTCGCATAAATCCGTCCATCAAGGCTTTTCTGTTCGCCCACATTTATGATCGGAGTCTTGACGAGCGGAGCGATCCTGGCTTTCAAGCGGCGCAACTGACGCAGCAGCAGCCACCGCTGCGGCCAGAATAAGGTGATCAGAAGTCGATGCGGGAGGCCCGTGATGATGAAAAACACAACACACAGCGATAACACAGGTCTAA
>DAOTUR010000194.1:0-8777 GCA_034436915.1 Anaerolineae bacterium | reverse complement strand
GATGCATCGTGCCCCTACAAAAGACCAAACAGGGCGTTACGATCAAGACGATGGCTCAAAAACAGCATGATGACCCTGTTTTGAGATTACAAATTCCATTATCAAACGGCTTCTCAGAGAATATGCCTGAATTTATCATGGCTCACATCTCAATCCTGTGGGATGATCCAGAGATGCTCCGGTGGAAAATGGAGCGTGACTCGCTCTGCCATCTGGTTGGGCAAAGTCGTTGTGTGGGCGATGATTTTTACAGAGCTTTCAGGCACGCGCACGAGGATGCGATAGTATGTGCCCATGAACTGCTGTACCTCAATCACCCCTTGAAGCGTATTGGACGACGCCTGAACAATGCGAATATGCTCAGGGCGAATGGTCAAAAGAGCACGCTGTGAAGGCATCTGAGAGGATATCTCAAAGGGGCCGACCTCTGTACGTGCGACATGACCATCGGATGTGCAGGTCAGGAAGTTCACACTGCCGAAAAAGCGTGCCACCTGTTCGTTGATCGGGCGATTGAACAGAGCATCAGGCGAGTCAAACTGCTGCACCTCGCCATCGCGCATTAAGGCGATAACATCCGCCAGAACCACAGCGTCCTGCTGGTCATGAGTGACGATGATGGTTGTGATCCCAAATGTCTGCTGCACCTGCCGAATCAGATCGCGCATTTCATCACGCAGATGGGCATCGAGATTGCTCAAAGGCTCGTCTAGCAGCAGTACACGCGGCTCAATAATGAGCGCCCGCGCCAGCGCGACCCGCTGCTGCTGGCCGCCAGAGAGCTGATGGGGCCGCCGTTTGTTTACATCCGGCAGTTGAATCAGCGCCAGCATCTCAGCCACACGCTCTCGGATCAGGGCCGCATTCACGCCGCGCATCTTCAAGCCAAAGCCGATATTTTGCTCAATCGTCATGTGGGGAAACAGCAGATGATTCTGAAACACCATTACCGCGCCACGCTGCTCCGTTGGGATCGAGAGGACGCTGCGCCCATCAAACAGCACATCGCCATCGATGACAGGCAAAAGCCCAGCGATGATTTTGAGCAGCGTGGTCTTGCCCGACCCTGATGCGCCCAACAGCGCCGTAATTTTGCCGGAGGGAATGTCTAATGATAATCGATTCACCGCAGGGGTCAGCGATGCCGCATATTGTTTGTGGATATGACGGAGAGACACCTGTGTCATAAGCGGGCCAGTCCTGTCAGGGCATTTCTGGACAGCACCCGACTTGTGAACAGCAGTAAAAGCAGAGTCGGCGC
Organism: Anaerolineae bacterium; assembly: GCA_034436915.1. GTDB lineage: Bacteria > Chloroflexota > Anaerolineae > Aggregatilineales > Phototrophicaceae > JALHOR01. Next base: position 7,516 of record DAOTUR010000194.1, on the reverse strand, counting down.
GGTAAACATCAACGCCTGCACTGCAATCGTGGTGTTATTGCTGCCTGATGCGCTCGAAAAGAGCAGAATCGGCAGGGTCATGACACGTCCACCGCCCACGAGCAGGGTCAGAAGATACTGACTCCACGAGATGAGGAACGCGAACAGCCCTGCTACAACCACGCCAGGAAAAATCATTGGCAGCGTGATATAGCGAAACACCGCCAGCGGTTTTGCGCCAAGACTGCGTGCCTGCGCCTCATGGGAAACATCATAACTGGCAAATGTCCCCGACAGAATCAGCACAACATAGGGCAGCACCGGGACAAGATGCACCAGCGCTACCCCGACCCATGTTCCCGCCAGCCCCCAGCGCAGAAAATTCACCGTCAAGCCCATGCTCACGGCCAGCGGCGGCACAACAGCAGGCAGCAGCAGCAAAAACTCAATCACCCGTTTTCCGCGAAAGCGATACAGGCCCATCACCCGCGCTGCTGGCAGCCCCAGGATCAGCGCGACAAGGGTCACAACACTGGCAATCAAGGCGCTATTACCCAGGGCTTGAACAAACTCCGAGCGTCCCGACAACAGGCGTTCCCAGGCCTCCAGCGTCCATGTTTGTGGAAGCAACTGTGGAAAAAACCACTGTCGGGCAAACGCATTCAACAAAAAGGCGATCATAGGGGCTGTAAAGGCCAATCCCATGATCCCTAAAAGCAAATAGCGCAGGATTGATTTTATGTCAGGCGTTCCGCGATGCCTCTCAACCATAAATAAACCACAATCACGAGAGATGTCATCAAAGTAATCAAAAGGCTCAAGGCCATTGCTTCTGAGCGAGCGTTCAAATCGGCATCGGTAAAGAGCCGCAATGCCGTGACGGGCAGACCGCGCGGGAATCGAACGCCCAGCAGCGCCGGAATTTCATACGCCCCAAAGGTAAACGCAAACACAATGAGCGATGACGACAGCAGCGAGGGCGTAATCAGCGGCAGCAGGATATAACGAAAACGCTGCCAGCCGTTTGCGCCCAGATTCCGCGCCGCAGGATCATACGAATCGCTCATGGAGCGCAGCACCCCTAGGACAATCACGCCGATGAAGGGCGTTTCTTTCCACACATAAGCGATGATGATGCCCAGGCCAGCGGTATCGCGGACTAGAATTGGAAAATCAGCAGGGGTACTGGTCAGTCCAAGCGCGACTGTGCCCCGCGAGATTAAGCCGCTTTGCGACAGCAAAAACAACATGCCAACCGCCGCGACCAGATGCGGCACAGGCAGATTGAACTGAAAGAGAAATGTCCAGAGGCGTATGCCGCGTGCGGTCTGGTAAATGAGCAGCGCTATGGCCACCGCCAGAATCGCAGATATCACGGTGCTCAGGCCACTGACCCACAGGGAAAACGCCAGACCAGACCAGAACACCTCGGCATAATCCGGTGAAAAGAGCAGATTTGTATACGCATCAAGGCTCAGACGAGTCTGCCCGATCAGGGGCTGCCAACCGAGGCTTTGCAGCAAGCTGTAAATTAATCCGCCACCGAACAGCACCAGCAGCACGATGACGGCTGGTGCTAATAAAATGGCGATATGCCACCTCGACGGGTTACTTTCGGAGGACATTCGCCTCCCAGTCCGCCTCGATGATACTCTGGGATTCAGGGGCCATATCCGGTGCAAATGCGGCGGAGAGTGCCGCAGGGTCTGCTGCGCCATCGCCCAGATCTGCGAATGCCTTTTGCAGCATCGCACGGTCATCATCTGACACGCGATTAATATCAATCGCATAGCCAAGCCCGAAACCTGTTTCCGGGCGAATGTGTCCCGCCTGACGATCAGGGCGCAGCAGCAGATTGGCAAGCACCAGCGAGGCGGCTTTATTCGGGGCATTTTTCATAATCGCCACATAGTTGTAATCACCAATCGAGTACTGCTCAAAGGTGAAGGCGCGTGATGTCTCTGGGATCAATCCGGCGGCGATATAAGGGCCTGCGCCTGCTGTGGCCTGTGTCATGGCAAAATCAACTTCGCCGTTGGCAAATAATTGGGCCAATTCATTTTCATTGGCAGGATAGGTTTCACCACTGCGCCACAGGTTCGGCTTCCAGGCGTTCAGATAATCCCACAATTTGGGGGACCACTCTGCATAGAGTGTGGGATTCCACTCGCCATTCCACTGCTTATCGCCGCCGCTGACGTGATACAAGACCTGTTTGACGAAGCGTGTGCCCATATAGCCACCCGGTCCGGGCGCAATATAGGTGAAGCGGCCTGGATGGGCTGCAATCCAGGCCGTGAGTTCATCATAGTTGTGCGGCAGATCCTCAGCACTCATGCGCGATGAGTCATAGATGAAATGAAGCTGTGCGCTCGACCAGGGGCTTTCATAGCCTTCGACCGGAACGCCAAAATCAAAGGCGACAGCAGGACTTTCCCAATCAACGAGCGTGCTGTTGGGGATCGTTTGCGCCCAGGGGCCATAGAGGAGATCTGCCTGACGCAGCGTGAAGAAGTTTTCGCCATTGATCCAGATCATATCGACTGAACCGCCTTCGGTCTTGCCGGCTTCGGCCTCACTCAACACGAGATTGATGGCATCAACCGTATCCGCCACAGGCACACGATTCAGCGTAATGCCATATTCGTCTTGCAGTACCGTGCCATAAAAATCATCGACAAAGGCATTAATGGCATCTGATCCACCCCACATATACCAGTTGACAGTTGTGCCCTTCGCCTGCTGCAAGACATCATCCCAACTGGCAAATCCGGGCGGTGTCTCAAAAGGAGCCTCAGCCGTTTCATCCTGTGCCCAAGCATTTCCCATTGTCAACAATAACAGCGTCACAATAACAAGATGTCTCAGGTGTTTCATACCCAGTTCCTTTTTAGTGTAAATTCCGTACTGACCATAAAATGTGCTGCATTGTCGTGGCAATCACCATGACACCCAGAACCAAAAACAACAGACCTAACTGACTCGGCAGAAAAAAGAAGAGACTGAAAAAGACAATCGCTTCTGTGCCCTCAACAATGCCGCGCGGCATTGTAATGGTGGTGAGTTCACCATGCTGTTTTGCCCCCTGCTTCCGCTGCTCCAGAATGGCCGAGAGATACAGGAAGGCCGCTGCATTCACGTAAAACGTTCCCAGAAGAAAGGCCAGGATCACCAGCAAATCGATGCTCGGTTGATGCATCACTAGGGCAAATGGGATGATAGTATACATCGCAAAATCGACCAGGGTATCAATGTAACCTCCCAGGTCGGATTGTTTGTCGCAGATGCGAGCCACCGCCCCATCTAGCCCATCGAGAAGACGATTGCCAAACCACAGCGCCAATCCCAGGGGATAATTTCCCTGCAACGCGGCCAGCGCCGCCAGAACACCGACTCCTCCCGCCGTCAGCGTAATTGTGATGGGATTGACGCGGGGCCCAATCATTTCGGCCATCGGTGTGAGAACAGCATCCTTGGCCTGACGCAGGATATGATCCATCATGGGAGGTATGCGACCACTTTCTTGAACAACTTTCCGATAGAACTCCCCAGCAGCTCACGAACCAGCAATTTTGATATGGCTTTGTGAGCAACGTCCGAGTAAGTTGGATAGGGGTGCATGACACCAACCAGTGTTCGCAGGCTGATCTTCTTTTTGATCGCCAATTCATACTCGATAATCATCTCACCTGCGCGATCAGCAACAACAGTTGCGCCGAGCAGATCTCCTGTCCCGCGATAGACCAGCTTGATAAAACCTTCTGTATCCCCCTCAGCGACTGAGCGATCTCCCTCAGACATCGGCAGTGTAAAGGTTTTGACGGCCTTTCCATATTGTTTTCTTGCCTCATCCTCTGTCAGGCCAACGTGAGCAACTTCAGGATCGGTGAATGTCACCCAGGGCAGGACAGTCTCGTGACCATTTGACTTCCCCACAGGCAGCACCGCGTTACGTCCGGCAGCCGCCCCCTGGAACCCGGCAACATGGGTAAATTTGGGGCCGGTTGTCACATCGCCAACAGCATAGATATGCGGAATGTTGGTCTGTAGGTGAGCATTCACCGCAATGCCCTGTTTGGTATAAGTCACGCCTGCTTTTTCCAGATCAAGCGTATCCACGTTGGGGGTGCGACCTACTGCGACAAGCAGCATATCCCCGCGCACTGTCTGCCCATTTTTGAGAGTCAGAACGATTGTGTTTCCATCCGACTTCACCTCGGTCACCATCGTTTCAATGATGGTCACGCCTTCGCTGGCAAATACCTTTTTGAGCACCGCTACTGCTTCCGGTTCATCGCGTGGCATCACCTGATCACCAATGATGGTGACATGTGCTCCCAGGCGAACATAGGCCTGTCCCATTTCCATGCCAATCGGCCCTGCCCCCATAATGAGCAAATGCGCTGGTAGGCGATCATTATCAAAGAGCGTGGCATTGGTCTTGTAAGGCACTCCATCAAGTCCGGGAATCGGTGGAACAGCCGCTCGTCCCCCGGTGGCGATGATGAATTTTTTGGCCTGCATTCGCCGTTCGCCCACCTGAATCATCTGGGCATCAATGAATTTTGCCTCTCCAATCACGACCTCAATGTCGCGTTTGGCCGTTTCTTCCGGCGTCTCGTGCTGGTAGACCTCCTGAATCACATGGCGCAGATGCTCACGCACAGCCCCCATGTCTACCGTTGGCGGATTGACAGTGATGCCATAGGCTTCCGCTGTACGAATGGCATGCGCCGTTTTTGCAACTTTCAACAGGGCTTTGCTGGGGACACAGCCCGTCCATGTGCAGTCACCGCCGAGCCGTTCACGTTCAATCAGAGCCACTTTTTTACCAAGTCCTCCAATCACTGCGCTTGCCGTTAATCCGGCGGCCCCACCGCCAATCACGATCACATCATAAAGCTCATTCATTCTGCGTCCTTTGGGGTGACAGCTAATAACGGCTGCTGTTGAGAGCGATTCAAAATGCGAGAGAGAGCAAGGCTGACAATGAGGACAACCAGCGAGAACGCCAGCACAGCCGGATTCAACGAGACATCGCCCGTTGTGAGATCGCCTTCAATCGAGGCCCCAATGCCCACAAACGACAGCGTTCCAGCGACATTTCCAAGCACCGTCGCCAGCAAAAAGATCAGGAATGGAATAGCCAGACTGCCTGCCACAAGGCTCACGGCGTCATAGGGTAGATAAATCAGACGCATGGTCAGCACCGCTTGAAAGGGATGGCGTTTCAGCATCCCAATAAAACGCTGAAGGATTGATTCATCTTGCGTTGGCTGCTGATCGGATGCAAACCAACGCCCCAGGAGATATGGCAGGGTTGAAGAGGCTGTTCCTGCAAACAAGACGTAGGCAAATCCCGGCCAGAGGCCAAATACACTGCCACCAAGAATGGTGAGCAGCGAAGCGGGAAACAGAATCAACGGGCGAACGATATACACCACGACGTAAAGCAGCGGCCCGTACCATGTCTCGCGCAGCAGGCGGCTCAGTTGATCTGCCAGATCGATAAACGTGAGTGCGTTGGCGGTCATATACTGCCGCACAACCAGAAGGATCACGAGCCAGAAGCCAACAGCAATGAACGCAGTTCGATGGTTATTGATCCACGTCCACAATGGGCTTGATGGTTTTGAATTTGATGCTGTCATCATAAGTCTTTGTCCGTCATTCGTGACATTGCCCACTGTACTCGAAGCTCATGAGAGACAGAGCAAAGAAATACCAGGCAAATACCGAATATTATCCAATCATAAAGTCTTGAGAATCTTCGGTCATTTTCCGGTCTTCCCTTTGCGCAGGGTCGTTCAATTTTTTCTATTCTGAAATTGTTGTACAGGAAAATATTTACAGAACGATAACCAAGGAGCATATAAATGCCTTTTCAGAGAAGACAGTGGCTGATCGCCATCGTGTTAGTGCTGACTGTAAGCATGTCATGGGGCCAATCCGTTCAAGCGCAAATGGAAACCGTCACAGCCAGTATACTGAGTGCGACAGACATGGAACCTATGGGCGGAATGTAGCCAAGACACCATCAGGGCATCCCGGCGGGGTGCCCTGAATGGTTATGGCGCTTCTTCAAAACATCAGCGAGGAGATAGACAACAGCGATCATATCAATCAGGTGTTCGATCAATCCGAAGAATCGTCCACCATACTGATGATCCCAATAGCTGATGCGGCTTCGAAAGCGAAAGGTTGTCTCAAGCGGGAAGAATACGAGTGGGCCATCATTATGATGTGTTGGAATATCGATCAGGGTATGCAGTCCGCAGCCTATTGCAAACCACAGCAGTGTCCAACCCCAATTTTTATGCCATCGACTGCCAGCAGCATAGCCCAAAAGCATCAAGCAGACCAGCAGAAGGGGCGCATGGAGTAAACTATGACTGATAATCCAGACCGAATTGCTGAAAAAAACAGAGTTGAACTCCTCTCCACACCAGACACTGTCTGATCCTTGGAGACGTCTTTTGAGGAGAAATTGTCCTGTCAGAATACTGAGAGCCACGTCTGGAGCGAACGCGCCTACTAAAAAAGCACGCGAATGGACTGGAATAGATGTTTGAGTAGAAAGCCTCTGGTTCAGGAGCGCCGTTAAAATGAGATGGGAGTATGTTTGCAATGATGGAACTCATTTCCGTTGAAATGTCACTCGTGGACAGATTATTTTAATCCGTCGTTTTCGGAGGGATCAAACGATACCCAATACTCCGAATCGATTCAATATACAAAGGCTGATCTGTATCGATCCCCAGTTTTTGTCTGAGGTTGCGGATGTGCGTTCCGATAATCTCCTGAGCTTCCTGGCGCAGACAGATGTAGCCGCAGGCCTTATGAACAAGCGTGACATAATCGAAGATTTCACCCGGAAATCGGGCCAGTTTTGATAGGAGCCGAAATTCCCTAGGGGTCAGGTTCAAGGGCTGCTGATTTAAGGAAGCCGCGTAACGGGTTGTATCAAGAGCCAGTAAGCCGCATGAAATATGCCGTGAAGACTGGACAGGAAGAACCGTTTCAGACACATTCAGCATAACACTCGAAAAATGGGTTGCAAGTTGTTCGATGCGATCACGACGCTGCTCACGCTGACGCTCATTCAATCCCAACTCAACGGCGGCAATGAGTTCTTCATCTTTTATAAGCCAAGTTTGGGGCCAAATTTGCTTCAAAAAGGCGGATTTGGCTGTGTTTTCAAAATTGGCGAAGGTATTGATAAAGCGTATACTATAAATAGTGATTTTTAGTCTGTAAGAAGCCGTTTGATAATGGAATTTGTAATCTCAAAATAGGGTAATCATGCTGTTTTTGAGCCATTGTCTTGATCGTAACGCCCTGTTTGGTCTTTTGTAGGGGCACGATGCATCGTGCCCCTACGGAAAACGCTCTCCAAAACATGCGTTTAATACGGTAAATCCATTACCAATACCTTCGCCAAAATCCAGAGTACCTGGAAAAGCAGGGTTTTCGCCAAAATTTGGCACTTTGTGACCTTTTATAAACCAAGTTTTGGGGTCAAATTTGCTTCAAAAAG
>DAOTUR010000193.1:0-5659 GCA_034436915.1 Anaerolineae bacterium | reverse complement strand
GCTGTTTGATCGGATTGTGAATGTCCTGGTCGCGGAGATGAATGATGGCGCGGCGCGCAAATCTCTGATTGAGAGTGCGCTGCATGGCTCCAGGCTGCTGGAAAAAATCGAGTGGGAGGGGGCGGCGCGTCCGTTCACGGTGCGATTGGTCCGAGTGGCAGATGACTACGGCGAGATCGAGCCGCAGCGCCTGGCGGTGGTGGCGCTGTTGGAAGAAACACGGGCTCAGGTGGGCGGAGATCGCCAGACTCAGATTGATGGCCTGATTACCGAGCTGCAACCGCCGTCGATTGAGATTGTGCTGACGCCACCCACAGAGACTCTGGCGGAGGATCTATACATCTTCATCTCGTATGCGCGGCCTGAACAACCGCTGGCGGAGAAGCTCGAAGCCTACCTCAAGGCGGCGGGAGTGCGCGTGTTTCGGGACACGAGCGAAATCCGCGAGGGGGCGAACTGGGATATGACGATTGAGACGGCCCTGCGCGAAAGTCAGCGCATGGTGCTGCTGCTGTCATCGACCTCAATGCCCTATCGCAAGGAAGTGCACCGCGAATGGTTCTATTTCGATCAGAAGCGCAAGCCGATTTATCCGCTGTACGTGGAAGACTGTGATCTGCACAGTCGAATGTATGCCTACAACTACATCGATGTGCGAAAAGAGATGCAAACGGGCTTGACGCGGCTGCTGGCGGAACTCAAACGCGATTATGTGCTACCGGAGGCAGCCACAGGCGCGGAGACAGTGACTGTACTCGAAGATATTGTGGTTGAGAGGCGCAGTCTGCCCGAAGCCCTGCAAGCGCTGTTGGATGCGGTGCGTCTGCCTGAAGGCGGCGTGGTGCTGTCGGTTGAGCAAGCGATTGCCATCAAGGATCATAAACCCGAAAATCTGACGGAGTATTTTTTAACGCGCCTCGCGGAATGGTCGCTGCCGCGCTATGTGCTGGACAAACGCTTTGTCAATCTGACGCTGCTGCTGGACAAAGGCGAACAGGAAACGCAGCGCTGGCAAAAAGCCGAAGACAGCCGTTTCAATGATCTGCGCGAGGTGCTGAAAAAAGTGCCTGATCCAGCCTTCGTGCTGCTGGGGGCACCGGGATCGGGGAAATCGACGCTGCTGCGGCGCTTGCAGTTGGATCACAGCATCGACGGCTTGCGGGCGGATGCGGGCCAGATCAGTTTTTTCATCCCGTTGAACAGCTATCGGGCGCGGACGGATGGCGTGCTGCCGGAACCGCGTGACTGGCTGGAGGCGCAGTGGCAGGAGCGCTATCCGAAGCTGCCCGCGCTGTCAACAGCATTGCGCGAGGGGGGGGTTTTGCTCCTATTGGATGCGCTGAACGAAATGCCGCACAAAAGCCCAGGAGAATATCATGAGCGGGTGAGTCTGTGGCGGACGCTGACGCAGGAGATGGTCAAACAGGGCAACCGCGTCGTGTTTTCCTGTCGGAGCCTGGATTACAGCGCGAGCCTGAGCAGCGCCGATCTGCGGGTGCCGCAGATCGATGTGCAGCCGATGGATGGTGAGCAGATTCAGAAGTTTCTGAAAGCGTATACGCCGACGCATGAGGCCATGATCTGGCGTGAACTGGCGGGGTCGCCGCAGTACAGCTTGTTTCAGACGCCTTATTTCCTGAAACTTCTGTGCGAGCAGGTGGAAGCAACGCGCACAGTGCCGCGTGGTCGGGCGTCGTTGTTTACGGGGTTTGTGCGACAGGTGTTGACGCGTGAGATCAACAGTCCGCTGTTTCAGCCGGATACCCTGCTGAACGAGCGCGACCATAAAAAGCTGACATCGGGACAGTGGCGCAGCGATTTTGAACTACCAGAGCGCGGGGTGCTGCTGCCGAAACTGAGCATGCTGGCGTTTTCGATGCAGGAGAAGGGATTAGAAACAGAAGGCGCACAGGTACGGATCGACTATGACGATGCCTGCGATCTGATCGACCATGCACGGGATGGCGATATTCTCAAAGCCGGGGTTGCCTTGAGCGTGCTGGATGAAGACATCACACGCGAAGAAATCACGTTTTTTCACCAACTCTTGCAGGAATTTTTCGCGGCGCGGAGGCTGGCCCAGACGCCGAATGCCGCGCTGGTGCATGTGGAATGGTCGGTAAAGACAGTCAAACCAAGCCTGGAAGACACGTTGGCAAAGCTGGCCGATGGCGACCCGCTGCCCTCTCTGCCGCAGACGGGCTGGGAAGAGACAACCCTGACCGCTGCACCAATGGCCGCGAGTCCGAATGCCTTCATCCGCGATCTGATGGCGCACAATCTAGCCCTGGCGGCACGCTGTGCAGCTTCGCCAGAGATTCAGATTGATCCTGACCTGAAGCGTGAAATTCAGCAGGCACTGATCGCCAGATCACAGGATTTCCAGAATGCCGACCTGCGAGCGCGAATTGCGGCAGGACTGGCCCTAGGGGACTTGGGCGATCCACGCTTTGAACGCAAAACCGGGCCGCAGGGCGAGTATGTGCTACCGCCGCTGGTGAGTGTTGAAGGCGGCAGCTATCCGATGGGCGCAGACGACAGCTCATATGATAATGAGAAACCTGCCCACACTGTCGAATTAAAGCCCTTTCAAATCGGTCAGTTCTCGGTGACAAATGCTGAGTATGCCCTGTTCATGGCGGCAGGTGGCTATGCGGATGAGACATGGTGGGAGACGGACGGAGCAAAGGCGTGGCTACGCGGTGAAGGCAGTACAGACGGGCAAAAGGCAGCCTGGCGCGAGACACGTGCAACGCTACAAAGCTGGACAGAAGATCGGATACGTGGACTCACAAATTATACATCTGAGCAAAGAAACACATTTGTTACTGTTCGGAACTGGACAGATGAGCGCTTTGAACAGCAGCTCGAAGAATGGTATCCATCGGGTAAGATCTACCGTCAGCCGGAATACTGGAATGACACGCGCTTTAACAGTCCGTCGCAACCGGTGGTGGGTGTGACATGGTTTGAAGCGCGGGCCTACTGCGGCTGGTTGTCGGCGCAAACAGGCGCAGGGTATGAACTGCCGAGTGAAGCGCAGTTTGAAGCGGTGGCGCGGGGAAAAATGGGACGTGTGTATCCTTACGGCCCAGACTTTGAGGTGAGTCGCAGCAACACATTTGAGAGCCATCTGCGGCGGACAACGCCTGTGGGTTTGTTTGACAATGCGACGCCGGAAGGGGCGTATGATCTGACGGGCAACGCCTACACCTGGACGACATCGCTGTACGATCAAGCGCAGTATTCTTACCCTTATCAGGCCAATGACGGACGAGAGAACATCCGTTCTGTCGAAAAACGTGTGCTGCGCGGCGGCTCGTGGGTCAACTATCGTGTCAGCGCCCGTGCCGCGTTCCGTGACAACTTCAACCCGCTCAATCGTGCCTTCAATCTCGGTTTTCGCGTGGTTCGTCCCCCTTCTCGGTAGGGCGCGGACAACGCAGGCGTTGTCCCTACGGGGCGGTGTGTCGGGACGGGATCGTAGGGACGTGGCCTGCCGCGTCCGTTGGGTGATCGACAATGACGGACAACGCAGGCGTTGTCCCTACGGGGCGTGGGTGATTTATCGTCGGGGCGTGGGTGATTTATCGTCGGGACGTGGCCTGCCGCGTCCGTAGACCGCATTCTCATTAAGGACACGTCCAATGACTCACCATTATCCCCAACGCAAATCTCCTCGTCTGCAAGGGTATGATTATGCCCAGGCCGGGGCCTATTTCGTGACCCTCTGTGCCCATCAACGGGCGCATGTCTTCGGTGACATCTGCGATGGCGTGATGGTGTTGAATGAGTCGGGCCGCATCGCAGAGGCGCATTGGGTGGCCATCCCTGATCATCATCCGGGCGTTGAATTGGATGGGTTTGTGGTCATGCCCAATCATATGCATGGGATCATTGTCATCATGGATCGTGAAGCGGACAACGCAGGCGTTGTCCCTACGGAGGTTTCCATTCCATCATTGGGTGTCGTGGTTGGATCGTATAAATCAGGCGTCACGCGGCGGATTCGGCAGATGTATCCTGATCTGATCCTGTGGCAGAGGCGTTACCACGATCACATCATCCGCAATGAGGCCGATTTGCATCGGATTCGGGAGTATGTTGTCGCCAATCCAGCGCGATGGTATGACGATACATTTTACACGTAGGGACAACGCCTGCGTTGTCCGTTTTATGACGGACGCGGGATGCGGATATGGTATGCGAACGCGGCAGGCCACGTCCCTACGAAACCCATGATCCCGTTTACGGCGGCAGGCCACGTCCCTACACGCAGCCCGTAGGGACAACGCCTGCGTTGTCCGCGCCCTACCGAGAAGGGGGACGACACACACGAAACCCGATAAGGCTGCCACGAGAGTCCGGGTTGAAGATGCCACGAGAGTCCGCACGGGCGTAGTCACGACTATCGTCCCACGAGCCGCCGCGCAGCACTCTTGTATTATAATCACTAATAATTTCTTCTGATGCGCTCGCGGCGGGACTGTTATAGTCCGTCAGACACCACTCCCATACGTTCCCGCTCATCTCCTCCACTCCATACGGTGACGCGCCTAGCGCAAACAGCCCCACCGCGCTCGTCTGCTTTATTCCTGTCGTGCGCGTGTTCCCCTTCGCCGCGTCAAATTCAGGCCCATACGCATACTCCCGCCCATCTGTCCCGCGTGCCGCCTTCTCCCATTCCTGCTCCGTCGGCAACCGTACCGCCCAAGTCTCTATCTTGCCGATCTCCCATCCGCCTCCCATCCGCCACGACAACCAGCGGCAAAAGGCTATCGCATCGTACCAGCTCACTCTCTCGCGTGGATGATTACTGTATTTGTACGCTTGATCTCCTGGCTCGCGTTGGTTGTCCCGCCTGTATTCGTCGTCCGCCAACCCCTCCCACCAGCGCTCATCGTAAAAACCTTCACGATCATCAATGAACGCTTGATACTGCCCATACGTGATCGGATAGCGCGACATCTCGAATCCTGCTAGATTCACCGTCTGCCGATCCGCTGGCTTGGCATAATCTGGATAGTCGGCTTTATTATCCGCTCCATAGATAAACTCGCCCGATGGGATCGGCAGCCATTCAATATCCGGTAGGCCGTTTGCCAGCAAACCGATCCCACGCCGATTGTCCAGCGGCGTCCCATCTGACAAGCTTAACTGCGCCAACGCCCGACCAACGGCTGCCCGCGCTTTCACGTCCTCTTTTATATCTGTCAAGCGCGGCAGCCAGGCGTCGCGCAGTGTCAGCAGCGTCGCATCCGGCGGGGTCGCCGCCCCGCTGCGAACAATACAGGCCGAGGCAGTTTCAGGCTGGGCGTCCCTCAGCCACAGCACTATCGGCGTCGGATCATCGCTGTACAATCCGGCCAGCAAAATCGCCGCCTCTTCCCAGTTCGTCCGCTCCCACCAGCGCATAGCAGGCCATAGATCGTCCGCTTTCAAGCGCCCTGCCAGCCGCTCCAGATCCATATACGTCGCCGCAAAATATTCTTGCAGCAGTTGATGCGTGAAGCGCACCTGCTCCCCCACGCTCAACACGCTGGCGCTGCCTGCCAGATACACGCCGCGTTCACCCAGAATGACTCGCACCTCCGCCTGTGGCAGCACCGTCAGCGCACTGCCCTCATCCATCGTCTGGCTCTGCATGGCATACGCCACC
>DAOTUR010000192.1:0-15772 GCA_034436915.1 Anaerolineae bacterium | reverse complement strand
TCCGAACTGATCATCGACTTCTATGATCGCCTCAAGACGGTGACACAGGGCTACGCCAGCCTGGATTACCAACTCGATATCTATAAGACCGAAGACCTCGTGAAGATGGATATCCTCGTGAATAACGAGCCTGTGGATGCGCTGGCGATGATCGTGCATCGTGACCATGCCTATAACAAAGGCACGAAGCTCGTCACCAAGCTGAAAGAACTGATCCCGCGTCAGATGTTCGTCGTGCCGATTCAGGCGGCGGTAGGCAAGAAGATCATCTCGCGGGCCAACGTCGCAGCCTATCGCAAAGATGTGCTCTCCAAGTGCTACGGCGGCGATATTACGCGCAAGAAGAAGCTGCTGGAAAAGCAGAAAAAAGGCAAGCGTCGTATGAAGATGATCGGGGAGGTCGAAGTGCCGCAAGAGGCATTCATGGCGATTCTGAGCCTGAGCGACGACGATTAAACGGTCATCAGATCAATCACCGTGCAGGTTAAGGGCGACCCATGGGTCGCCCCTACATTAATTTCACCTCATATTGAAATGACAGCGGCAGTAATACGATTCTCCTCTTGTTGATCCCCTAATTCTGTCCGATCACAGTTCCCACAATCGGCTCATCCATGAGGGCCTGACGGAGCAGATTGGGCGTCTGGCCGTTGAAAATCGTGATGCTCAAATAAGACCGCTCGGCCACCAATGCCAGCATATCCTCGACTTTCGTCAGCATCCCGCCTGTCACATCGACGCCGCCTGAGCCTTTGAGCGCTGGCTTGATTGCTTCATAGGTGGCGGGGGTGATACGCGGGATGACCTGCTGATCGAGATCATAGACCCCATCGACCTCGCCAAGCAGCAGAATATGGCTCACGGGCAGATGGCGGACGAGATAGGTGAAGACGGTTTCCGTTGACACAATCGTGCCGCCGCGCACCGTATCAAACGCCACATCGCCATACACCAGCGGCATCAAATTCGCTTCGAGCGCCCGCTCAATCGGCATCAGCGCCATATCCAGGATCACGCCGCCGCGTGCCAGCACAGAGGCAGACGGGGCGAAGCGCATAATCGGTAGATGGTGATCGTAGCACACCTGCGACACGAGCGTATTCAATTGCGCGGCGGCGGCGGCCACGCGGGAGAAGCCCTGCCATTCATCGGGCGTGTGGACACCCTGCATGGTGTTGTACTGTTTGGCCTCATAATGCCCAAACGAGCCGCTGCCATGCCCCAGGATGATTTTGACATCAGGGCGGGCGTCGTGGGCAGCCTGAATCTCGGCGGCAATACGATCCATCGCATCTTTGCGGAAGCTGGCTTGCACGTTCTTGTCTGTGATGAGCGATCCGCCCAATTTGACCAGAGTAATCACGCTGCACCCCTTATTTTGAGCTTTACGGAGATGAGAACTCGTGTCCCTGTAATGTCGTTTCCAGCACATGAACCGCCCCGGCTTGCAGCAGCGTGTCTTTGACAGCAGCCCGTGTTTGTGGCGTCACAAGCGCGATCATATTGCCGCCGCGTCCCCCGCCCGACATCTTTGCCCCAAGCGCCCCTGCCTTGAGTGCTGCCATCACAAGGCTGTCCAGTTCCGATGAGGAAACAGTGAGAGTTTGCAGCAGGCGGTGATTGTCCGTCATGAGGCGGCCTATGGCGCTGGCATCGCCGCCTAACAGCAGATGACGGATATCGCGGGAAATTTTGCCGATGGCCTCGATGACAGGCCCGATACGGTCAGGCTCGGCCTCATACAGGCGGCGCACATCGCCCACAGGGATATGCGTTGGCGCACGCACGCCCGTATCGCCAATAAGCAGGGTATACGAGCCTATCAGGGTGAGCCGCTCAATGGGTTTGTCACGCACAAAATAGATAGGCGTCTCATACACAATCACCGTGTTATCAATGCCGCTCGGCGTGCCATGAAAGCGTTTTTCACTCTCATACACGAGCGTATTGATGAATTCTGGATCAGCGGGCCGCTCCAACACTTGGCACAACAGCCGCGCTACGGCTGTCGCAATTGCCGCGCCGCTGCCCAGGCCGCTGGCGATGGGAATTTGCGAGGAGAGATGCACAGCAATCGGCGGCGGCGGCACATTGAGGGCCTCACACACTCGCATAGCAAGTTCTGTGATGGGGTGCGTCTGCGTCAGATCGAAGGTCTCGTTGAGGTCTTGCAGCACAAACGTCAGCGTTTCGGCAGGTTCGGCTGTGGCGGTAACGCGCACATCGGACAGGGGCAGGGCAATCGCGGGCTGCCCATACACCACCGCATGTTCACCACACAGGATGACCTTGGCGCACGCACTGGCGGTCTGTCTCATTTGGGCTGCGCCGGGATGAGGGGTAGACCGTAGATGATGACCAGATACGAGATGCCCCATAAGACGAGGGCGATCTGCAAACGCGCATCCTTCAGCAGCACTTCGTCGGGCGGGGCGGATTCTTCCTTGACATGGATGAGGTAGAGATAGTGAAACAGGCCGTACAGTACAAACGGCACGGTTGCCAGCGTCACATTGACGCCTGTCACCTGGATGGCGGTCTCACGCTCGATGGTGTAGAGGATATAGGTGATGAGCGTCGAGGTCGTCACCATCCGCAGCATATCGTCCAGCAGCGGCAAGTTGTAATGCTGGAAGATCGGGCGCGTATTCACAGCATTGGCCCCCAGATTGATGAGTTCCTGCCGCCGTTTGGAGATGACCAAGAACAGCGCCAGCAGCCCGGCAGCCGTATACAGCCAAGGCGAAAAACGGGCCACCTGAATCACCACCACGCCCGCAATCACGCGCAGCACAAAGCCGGATGCGACGGTCAAAACGTCGATGATGACAACATTTTTGAGGTAGAAGGAGTAGGCGATCTGGCTCACCAGATAGATGAGCATGACAGCGGCCAGCTTCCAGTTCCAGGCCAAGGCCAGCGCCAGCGTCACGATGGGAATCGCAACAGCGGCGGCGCGGGCCAGCGGCAGCGGAACCTGCCCGGCGGCCAGCGGGCGAAATTTCTTGCGCGGATGCTGCCGATCTTTCTCGATATCCGCCAGATCATTGATGATATAGACTGTGCCTGACATGAGAATCATGAAGACACACGCCAGCACCACGTTCATAAAAGGGCCTGGACGAAAGAGCTGCCCATCAAAGAACAGCGCCGGGAAAACGAATAGAACATTCTTCGTCCACTGGCGGGGGCGCATGGTGCGGATGAGGCCGGATAGTGCTTGCAAACGTCTGTCTCCCCCGTGTGGTGAACCGCAGGGCATTATAGCGAAGCCATCAGACGCGACAATCCCCGTGTCTCATGGAGACAGACATTTGTGCTGAGAGGCGATATTTTATGTCTCCGAAGGCGTATCGTTCGGAGACGGATCTGTCAGGTGATCGCCGCGCCGCAGCCGCGCCAATTTCTCCTGAATGCGCTTGCGGGCTGCTGCTGTCGCTGCACGATCTACTGTAATCGTCACGATGTCATCGCCGCTCATCTCTATCGCCAGATATGTGCCTTCCCTGGGTTTGCGGCGCGGGAGCTGGCGACGCGGAATATCAACTGGGATGTCTGGATCATCCGTGAAGAAGATCACCGCCCAATCGTCTTCATAGCGGTCAATTGCTGCTGTGCGTGTGATGGTGTCACTCATGGCATTCCCTGTGGGGAGACTGCGGCTCTTGCCGTGTAGGGCAGTCTCTGGCCGTCTTTGGGCGCGAGGATGCCGAAGGTGGTTATGATCGGGCCGCTGTCGGAATAGGCATTCACCTGATCGCCATCAGTGGTCACAACGATGCTGCCCATCTTTGCTGTTCCATAAACTGGGATGCTCAGGGAGGCAAATGTCTTGAGCGTTGTTGAGTCGGGATGTCCGTAGCGATTGCCTTTCCCTGCGGAGTAGATCGCTATTTGCGGATGTACCGCTTCGATAAAGGCCCTTGATGATGAGGTCGATGAGCCATGATGACCGATTTTAAGCACGGTGGAAGGCAAAAGCGCCGATGAGGTGTTGAGGAGAATCTTTTCAATTGAGACTTCGGCATCGCCTGTGAAGAGAAATGAGGTATGCCCATATTCTAGGCGCAGCACGAGCGAGGTATTGTTCAATTTTTTTGCGTTTGTCGCGCCGTACAGCACCTCAAAGGTCATATCGCCAAGCGCGATTTCTCCGGCTGTCTGCACCTCGTGATAGGGGATGCGGCGGGCGGCAATCACATCCAGAAAGCGCTCATAGGTGAGGGTGGTATGCGATGCGCCCGATGTCCAGATGCCGCCAACGGGCAGGCTGTCCATCACCGCAATCAAGCCGCCAATGTGATCTTCATGGGGATGTGTCGCAACCACAACGTCCAGCGCGGTCACACCATGTGCTTGTAGGTAAGCCAGAACACCGCTTCGGCCTGGGCCGCCATCAATCAGGGCCGTTTTGCCATCGGGTGTGCGGATAAAAATGCTGTCGCCTTGACCAACATCAATGAAATGCACCTCAAGCAGGCCTGCTTGAGCAGGGGCATACGTCGGCAGCACACGATGTTGGACGATGTAAAACACCATGCCTGCCAGAAAAACCACGAGTCCTAAAAATAATCCTCTGTAAACACGCTGCATAGACTGACCTTTTCTAAGAGTCTTGAGTGACACAATCTTAAGCTAAATGATCCGTTATAGGCGTTAAGAATCACTCGCATCACAAGATAAGGAGAAAATGAGAGTTTTTGACAAATTTTTAGAGATGATTATATTGGTAAATCAATTAACTAAAACGATTTACCTGTATTTCAGACAAACAGGATTTCGTTTCTTTTAGTTAAGGTCACTAAAGTTATAGGAGAGCACTATGTTAAGCAAACGTTTTATCGCACTATTTTGTTTGTTCGCCCTACTCGCGGTGAGCCTGGGTATCGCAACTGCTCAGGACAAGAAATTGACGGTGGCTGGCTGGTCATCCGACCCAGCAGAAGATGCCATGCTGTCGTCGCTGCTTGAGCAGTTCACCAAGGATACGGGCATCGCCACAGAATTCGTGCCTTCGCCCGATTTCACCACTACCATGCAGACGGCCTTTGCCAGCGGTGAGTATGCGAATGTCTTCTACATCGACAGCAGCAAGCTGCCCGACTGGGTTGAAGCCGGCGTTGTGGCCGTCGGTGAAGGCAGCATTGAAAATCCAGAAGGATTCTATCCCAGCCTGCTGGACACCTTCACCTATGATGGTGTGCTGTACTGTGCTCCCAAAGATTATTCAACAATGGCGCTGCAATACAACAAAGACCTGTTCGACAAGGCGGGCCTGGACTATCCGACAGCCGATTGGACATGGGATGATCTCATGGCCGCTGCTGAAAAACTGACGGACAAAAAAGCAGGTGTGATTGGCATCGTGACCCCGCCGAACTTCGAGCGTTGGTTGCCCTTCCTGTTCCAGGCTGGTGGCTCAATCTTCGACGAAGATGGCAAGTTCACGATGGACAGCCCTGAAGCCAAAGCTGCTCTCGAATACTATGTCAGCTTCAGCACCAAAGGTTTCGGTGGTACACCAGACATGGTGGATGCAGGCTGGGGTGGTGAAGCCTTCGGCAAGGGCAAGGCTGCGATGGCGATGGAAGGCAACTGGGCTATCAACTTCCTGCTGCAAAATTACCCCGAACTCAACTGGGGTGTGACGGAACTACCCGCTGGCGAGGCTGGCAAGGCGACAATGGCCTTCACTGTGTGCTTCGGCGTCGGCGCAACCAACAGCGATGAAGAATCCTCCTGGAAATTGGTTAACTTCCTGACAGGCGAAGAAGGCCAGAAGCAGACAGCGGCCATCAGCTTTGGCCCGATGCCCTCCCGTGACTCGGCTGCCGAAGCCTATATGAACACCTGGGTCGAACGCGCCAAGGGTTCCAAGTTTGATCCGAAAGATGTGGCCGCATTTGTGGCGGGTGCAGAGTATGCTCACCCCTGGCAGCTTCCGGTTGGCTTCCAGCCTGTGGTCGATGCCTTCAACGGCGCACTGCAAAAGGCCATGAAGGGCGGAGCAACAGTGGATGATGTGTTGAAAGACACCAAAGCCGCCGCAGACGAAGTGATGAGCAAAGCGAAGTAATCTCCGTGATGGGGGCGGCCTGCGGGGCTGCCTCCTCACCCCCTCATGGCACCATGCCAGACCGTTCGCGGTCATCTTGCCCCATACGGGTTTCGTGGAGGTGTGCTGTATAATGACCGATGTCCCATATCCCAACAAAGAAAAACGTACCGAAGCCCCCTATAAAACACTCGCTCAGAAGCGTCGGGAAGAAATTCTTGCAGGTTATAGTTTCCTCGCGCCTGCGATGATTATCTTTGTGCTTTTTCTTGTCCTGCCGATCGTGTTTGCCGTCTTCATTAGCTTTACGGATTGGGATGGCATCAGCCCTCTTGCTCAGCGTGTTGGGGGCGCGACAGGGGAGGTTGAATTTACCAATGAGACCGCCGCCGATGTGACTGTGCCAGCGGGGACGGTTGTCATCAAAGCGGGGAAAGATGGCATTCGCTATCTGACTCAAGCGGAAATTCAAGTTCCTGCCAATAGCAAGGCGACTGCTGGCATCACCGCCGCCGATCCCACACAGGGCAAAGACACGAATTCGGCCAAAAGTCTTGTTAAATCCATCGAAGGCCCTCTGTCTGAAGTGCTGAAAGTGAAAAACCTTGCGCCGATCTCTGGCGGGGTGGATGACGCTTTCAAAATGAAGGGACTTGATAATTACACTCAGCTCCTGGCTCAGGAGGGGTTGGCCCAAAAAGATTTCTTTACGGCCTTTAAAAACACGCTCTATTTTGTCATTGGTGTTGTGCCTGTGCAGACGATCCTGGCATTGCTGCTGGCGGTGGTGCTGAATCAGAAATGGCTCAGGGCGCGTGGCCTGTTCCGTACCATCTACTACTTCCCATCGATCACGTCATCCGTTGTGATTTCGCTGATCTTCATGTGGATGTTCTCTCGCAGCGGCATTGTCAATGTGGCAATGTCTGGCCTCTTTCCCAATTATCAGTCTGTGACGTGGCTCAATGATGCCAATGGATTGTTCCATAACATCCTGGGCTTGTTTGGCGTAACACGGCAGACAGTCGGCCCCTGGGCATCATCCACAATAGCAGGTCTTCCCCTGTGGGAGTGGATCAGCGGCCCAAGTATTACCATGTTCACGATCATGTGTCTTGCCGTCTGGACGACCATCGGCACACTGATGGTGATCTTTCTGGCAGCGCTGCAAAATATCTCACCAGAGGTGTATGAAGCCGCCCAGATCGATGGGGCGACAGCCTGGCAGACGTTCCGCGGTATCACAGTACCCCTGCTGACACCAACGACCTTCTTCGTCGTGACGTTGGGCTTAATCGGGACATTCCAGGTGTTTGATCAGGTCTTCGTCATTTCCAGTGGTGGCCCGGCCAAAACAACGGTGACGATTGCCTATATCGTCTATCAGAATGGGTTTAAAAACTCACAGATGGGTTTGGCTGCTGCCAGTGCGATTATCCTGTTTGGGATTATCTTTGTCTTCACCATGATCCAACGTCGGATTACAAACGAACACACAATGTAGGAGGCGGCCATGACAACAGCAGCACAGACAAAACCCGCTTCCGGCGGCCTCTCACGTCAGTCCATCATGCGAATTGTCAGCATACTTGGCATGGCCTTTCTCGTCTTCTTCGCGTTTATCCAGCTGATGCCGTTTGTTCTGACGATCGCCAACTCGTTCAAGTGTTTGCCAGCGGCGGAGCAGCTCCCGCAGGCATTCGTTCCCGTGCCGCCTTTCAATGTGGATTGTCGTGCGCCAAGTGGGGCGACTTTGCCCGCCAGCGCGACCACTAGCGGCGTCACATTCAACACGACCAACGATGGCTACAATCGCATCTTTGGCTTTGATCTGCCGCGCTGGTTCGTGAATACCATCATCTATGCCTTCTTGGTGACGGTTTTCCGCGTTGTCTTTGACTCGATGGCTGGATATGCCCTGGCGCGATTGTCGTTTCCAGGCAATCGTGTGATGTTCTTCCTCATGCTCGGCACGATGATGATTCCAGGGGTTGTGCTTTTGATCCCACGCTTTATCATTTTGCGGCAGCTTGGCATGTTGAATACCTATCAGGGTGTGGTGTTTGCGCTGGCGGCGGATGCCTTTGGCGTGTTCCTGATGAAACAGTTCTTTGAATCAATCCCGAAAGAGATCGAAGAGGCGGCCCAGGTTGATGGGGCTAACCATTTCACGATCTTCTTCCGCGTGATTCTGCCAATGGCAACGCCCGCGCTGACGGCACTGACGATCTTCAGCTTTCAAGGCACATGGAACAACTTCATGGATGTGCTGATCATCGTCGGCGGCAAGCCCGATCTCTACAATCTGCCGTTGGGTCTGGCGCTGCTGCGCGGTCAGTTTGGTCAAACGCTGGAGTGGAACACCTTCCTTGCAGGCGCTGTCATCACAACGCTGCCGCTGGCGCTGGTCTTCTTCTCCTTCCAACGATACTTTGTTGAGGGCATCAGTTATTCCGGCGTGAAAGGCTAACATGCGTGGGGGCAGCACTGCGGGCACTCTATCGCGCACTCAATGAGGTGCGGCTCAATGGCTATGCCTATATCTGGGCCAACGTCGCATTTTGTGTGCTGTGTCTGCCAGTGGTGACGGCCCCCGCTGCATTTGCGGCGTTGTGCCGCGTCTCCCATGAAATCAGTATCCGACCCTGGGAGGCAGATCTCGCGCTGTTCTGGGAGTCTTTCCGCGAGAACCTGTGGCGGGCGATGCCCTGGGGACTGGCACACGCGGTCTTCTTGGTCGTCAACATCACAAACCTTTCAACGTATGCGGGGCGGCCTGAACCGATCTGGGTGCTCTTGCGCGTGCTGTGGTGGTCGGCAAGCTTCATGTGGTGGGGTGTGTTTCAGTACACATGGTTCATCTACGCCGAGATGGAGCAACCGTCTCTGTGGGGTGCATCGCGGAATGCGCTGGTCATGGTGTTGAGCAATCCATTTTTTACCCTGACGATCTGTGCTGCTCAGATGATCGTCTTCGTGTTGAGTATCCTGATGCCTCCAACATTCGCTCTGCTGACCTTTGGGGTCACGGTTGCCATTAGCAGCGCGGCAGTGCAGAATCGGCTGGCGGATTATCGCCAAACACGAACGGATACGTAGACATGGCCCTCCCACCCGTCATCGCAGATGTTGCAGAACTTGCTGGCGTTTCAGTGGCAACCGTTTCGTTGGTGCTCAATGGCAAGGGCAATATTAGCGATGCCACGCGGGCGCGTGTTGTGCAGGCCGCGCAGTCCCTGGGTTATACGCCGAGCGCTCACGCCCGCAATCTACGCGGCAATCAGGCGCGGGTGGTGGGCTATGCCTATGATCGCAATCGCAGCCGTTTTAATCCGGTGTTGGATAACTTTCTGTATGAGGTTTTGCGGATCAGCGAGAGTCACGGGCGCAATGTGCTGCTGTTTGCCCATGAATCCGGCACAGGCGTTGATGCCTATCGCAACCTTGTGAAGAGCCGCCGCGTGGATGGCTTTATTCTCTCGCACACCCAGCAGGATGATGAGCGCTTTGCCTACCTGCAATCGAATCATATCCCCTTTGGCGCGTTTGGGCGCAGCAGTTCGCCGCTGGATACCGGGGCGCATTGGGTGGACGTGGATGGCGAATCGGGGATGGCGGATGCTGTGCAGCATTTGATGTCCTATGGCTACCGCCGTATTGGATTCATTGGCTGGCCGCAGGGATCGGTCTCGGGCGATGCGCGTTACAACGGCTACATCAAAACGCTTCAGGCGGCCGGCCTACCGATCAATTTCAATTGGATTTGCCGCACCCAGAATGACATTATGAGCGGCTATGAGGCCGGCATGTCACTCATGTCGCTGGCGGAGCCGCCGGAAGCGATTGCCGCCGTGAGCGATATTGTCGCGGTGGGCATTTTGCGTGGGATGCGGGAGCAGGGCAAGCGCATCGCTGTGACGGGATTCGATGATACGCCTATCGCAGAATTCAGCCATCCGCCGCTGACCTCGCTCCAGCAGCCTATTGATGAGGTGGCGCGTCTGCTGATGGACATGTTGATTGCACAATTCGATAAGCGAGCGGTGGCTGTGCCGCATCATCTCTTGAAGCCTCGATTGGTCGTGCGGGCCAGCAGCACTCTCAATTACTAGTATTGACCCATATAGGGAGAACGATGATGACGCTGTTTGAAAGACGCCAATGGGAGGTCACGGAGAAAACGTTTCATTCTGGCACAATGCCACACCATGAAACAATTTTTACCATTGGCAACGGCTTCATTGGGACGCGCGGAACCTTTGAAGAGGGGTATCCGAGCGATGACTCAACCACGCTGGCCGCTGGCGTTTTTAATCATGCCGAGGGCGATCTTGTCCCGGTGCTCGTCAGCATCCCCAACTGGTTGACTCTGACGATCAGCATCAACGACGAAGAATGCCGTCTCGACAAAGGCCGCATCCTCGGCTTTGAGCGCACGCTGGATCTTAAGACGGCGACGCTGCGGCGGGGTGTGTTGTGGCTTAGTCCCAAAGGAACAATTTTGCGGCTGGCGTTTGAGCGCTTTGCCAGCCTGCACAATGAGCATGTATTTGCTCTGCGTGTGCTGATCCAGCCTTTGAGCGAAGGGGATCACACGATTCGGGTGGAGAGTGCGCTGGATGGCACGATCAAAAATCCGGGTGGCATCGATCACTGGGCAAGTCTTGACGGTCACTGTGAAAATGATGTTCTCATCATTGAGGGTCTTACAAAACAAAGTGGTTATGAAGTGGGCATGGTGTCACAGCTTCAACTCAGCGTAAACAATGCCACTATCGAAGATGTGTCTAAACCTCGCTGTCCTGCTCACAGCGCTACATTCCCAGCAAATGAAAATGACAAAATCTGGGTGACAAAATATGTGGCCCTCCACACCAATCGGGACACAAAAAACGCCCGGTCTGAAGCCCTGGATACCCTCTATGAGGCGGTCACGGCGGGCTATGAGGCCCTGAAAGCAGCGCATGATGCCGAGTGGGCGCAGTATTGGGAGAACTGCGATATTGTCATCGAAGGCGATGAGGTCGCGCAGCGGGCGGTACGCTTCTGCGCCTACCACACGCTGATTGCGGCCCCGCGCCATGATGAAGGCGTGAGCATTGCCGCCAAGACGCTCAGCGGCTTTGGCTACAATGGGCATGTCTTCTGGGATACCGAATTGTTCATTCTGCCGCCGCTGACGCTCATGCAGCCCGATCTGACGCGCCGTATGTTGATGTATCGCTATCACAATTTGCCGGGGGCGCGGGCCAAAGCCAAAGAAGTCGGCTATGAAGGCGCGATGTTCCCCTGGGAGAGCACCGATACAGGCGAAGAAACGACGCCGCGCTGGACGCATCCCGATCCGGTGACAGGCCAGCGTATTCGCATCTGGACGGGCGACAACGAGCAGCACATCAGCACGGATATTAGCTATGCGGTGCTGCAATACTGGCGCTGGACGGGCCAGGATGATTGGTTTGCCCGATATGGCGCTGAAATTGTGTTGGACACAGCGCGATTCTGGGGCAGCCGCGCCGAATACAATGCCGACAAAGATCGCTATGAACTGCGGATGCAGATCGGCCCGGATGAATATCACGAGAATATCGATAACAGCGTCTTCACCAACCGCATGACGGTGTGGCACTTGCAGCAGGCGCAGCAGGTCTGGGACTGGCTCAAGCTGCATCATCCCACCGATGCCCAACGCCTCCAAGAGACGCTCGATCTGACACCGGAGCGCCTCGCCACATGGCAGACCATCGCGCAGAAGATGTGGATTCCCATGAGCGAAGATGGCATGGTCTTCGAGCAGTTCGAGAATTTCTTCTCGCGCCTCATCCCGACCAACCTGGAAGATTACACGCCGCGCAAGACCAACATGGACTGGATCATGGGCCATGCCAAGACTCAGCGCACCCGCGTCATCAAGCAGGCCGATGTCGTGATGCTGATGGCGATCCTGGGGACGGAATTGGGCGATGTGGAGTTCCTGAAGCGCAACTGGGATGTGTATGCCCCGGTGTGCGATCACGGCTCATCGCTGAGTCCTTCGATGCACGCCTGGCTTGCGACGCGCCTGGGCTATGCGGAAGAGGCGTATGAACTCTTCATGTATTCCGCGCTGCTTGATTTGGAAGACAACAAGGGCAACGTACATGATGGCATCCATGCGGCCTGCTGCGGCGGTGTGCTGCAAGCTGTCCTCTTCGGCTTTTGCGGTCTCACCATCACGGAGCAGGGCGTCTCAACACAGCCCGCACTGCCAGCCCATTGGCAGCGGGTCGCCTTCAACATCGTCTATCGTGGGCAGCGCCAGCGCATCGAGGTGACATCCTCACATCAGGCGCTGTCTGCCATAGAATCTTAAGCAGCACACTCTCATTCCTGTGAGACGCATCAGAGAGCTTCGGGGGGCGTGTATCGCGCCCCTTTTTTTGTATCGGAATTAGGCTCATAGAGGGGTTATGATCAAAGGCTATATTTTCGATCTCGACGGTGTTATCACCGATACGGCTGAGTTTCACTATCGCGCCTGGGCACGTCTGGCTCAGGAACAGAGTATATCGTTCACTCGTGAAGACAATGAGGCGCTGCGCGGCGTGCCTCGTCGGGCGTCGCTGGAAATCCTCCTCAAGGGCAAGCTCTATCCCGAAGAGCAAATGCTGGAGATGATGGAACGAAAAAATAATTATTACCGTGACTTTTTGACCGAGATTCAGCCTGCCGACCTGCTGGTGGGGGTGAGCGATTTCTTGCACGAGGCTCATGCGGCGGGCATCAAAATCGGATTGGGATCAGCGAGCAAAAACGCCCGTGATGTGTGCGAAAAGTTGCAAATCATGGCGCTGCTGGATGTGCTTGGTGATGGCGCGAGCGTCGTGAACCAGAAGCCCGCGCCGGATCTCTTCATCTGGGTGGCGGGCGGTATGGGCTTCAATCCGACGGAGTGCATTGTGTTTGAGGATGCCGAAGCCGGGGTCAAAGCGGCGCGTGATGGCGGCTTCTGGACGGTGGGGCTTGGGCCGTATGAGCGCGTCAGGCAGGCGCATCGCGTGCGGGCTAATCTGGACGGCGCGACGGTGGCGGAGTTTGAGAGAATCGGGGGATAGGGGTGGAAAACCCGCTGTGCCTTGTAGAAATAGGATGCATAAAGGGCGACACATATGTCGCCCACCACAAAATCACCCCTTTGCCCACAGCGCCCGACAAAATTCAAGGCTTGGCAGAGATCGAGCAATCCGATACGCTCTTTCTGCCAAAATAGCTGCCTATCGAAAGCTCTTACGCTAATGAATATCTCCATCGAGATTGTGCCCCGTGACGAAGACACGGTTCATGCTGAACTGGCCGTGATTCGGGAATCGTTGCCCCAGGTCAATATGATCAATATTCCTGATATTCTGCGCTTTAAAGTGCGGAGTTGGGCCGCCTGTGCCGTCGCAAAAGCCCATTATCCCCTGGCGATCCCACATATACGAGCGGTGGATTTTGATCTGCATAAGCCGCTGCCCTTCCTTGAGACCTTCGAGAAGGCGGGGATCACGTCGGTGCTGGTGGTCACAGGCGATATCTCAAAGAATGATCTGCACGCGGTACATCCCAATGACAGCATCGGCATGATCAAAAAGATCTGCCGTGAGCATCCAACCTGGGATGTCTACGCCGCGATTGACCCCTATCGCCAGTCATTCCAAGCCGAATATCGCTATGCCATGGAAAAACTGGAGGCCGGGGCAAAAGGCTTCTTCACACAGCCCTTCTTCGACATGCACCTGATGGAGGTGTACGCGGATTTACTGCCGCGCACAGATATCTATTGGGGCGTCTCACCCGTCGTGACCCAGCGCTCACAGGATTACTGGGAGACCGTCAATCAAGCGGTGTTCCCCAGACAGTTTGAGTTATCGATGGACTGGAACCGCCAGTTTGCGCGGGAGGCACTGGATTTTGCGCGGGCGCGGGAGCAGCATATCTATTACATGCCGATTCGCGTCAATGTCGTCGAGTATCTGGGGGGCATTTTGTAACCCTGCGAGATTTGTACTGATTTTGTGACAGAGGCATGTCTGGCATCACATCCATCTCTCAATGAAAATACCCGTACTGTAGAACGGGTATTTTTAGTCACAGGCTATGATGATTTATGTCCTACCGATTGTCGGGCACTCAGGCGTTTATCCTACGGCACAAAACGGATCATCGACTTATGCCCTACGCTTGCCCTACGCCAGGAACAAACGTGATACAAACACCGTTAATGAGATAATCATCACGAAATGAGTGCGTTCACTCAATGGAATTAAATCGGATGCGTTCCTCACAACCCAAACTTCCCAACGGTGTCTTCGGCCAGATACGGACACTGCTGTTTCAACCTGAAACCTTCTTCAAGGCGCTTGTCACCAGTCGCAGCGCGTGGTTGTTTGTGGCGGTGCTGCTGATGCTGCTCACCGGGGTGAGCGAAGTGCGGCGGCAGGAGCGGCTTGCAAGTGCGGCACAGGGCGATATCTCGACAGAAGTTATGCCCCTGCCCAGTGATGTCCCCGTTGATCCGTCAGGGATGCCCGGAGGGGGCGTACCGCTGCCCCCAACCGACGGCGGCCCATCGGCGGCTCCAGCCACACCGCTTACGCCGCATGTTGAGCAAATTCTGGGCGCAGGCGGCAGCATTCTCGCGCTGTGGCTGCTGCTGACGCCGCTGCTGGCGCTTGTGAGCCTGTTCAAGGGGCGTGCGCCGCAGATCAGCCGCTGCGTGCAAATTGCGGTCTGGGCAACGCTGCCGCTAGGGGTGCTGGCACTGCTGCAATTGGCTTATTACGGCGCGGGCGGCAAAGCCGGGGAGCCGGGTCTGGCGGGCCTCGTGGATGCGCTGCCATTTTATGCCTCGCTGACAGCGCTTCAGCAGAGTTTGCTGCTCTCTGCTGCGTCTAAGATCACTCTGTTTCATGGGTGGATGCTGGCGCTGGTGTATCTGGGCGCACGTCATACTCTGCGCGGCAGACATATCGTCGTGGCCCTCGTGCTGGCTCTATGGATTGTGCTGCTGGTGACGTTGCCTGTTGTGACGGGGGCCGTTAAAGTTGAGGCGTCTTTGCCGCCTGTCAATGTGCTGCCTGATGGATCGCTGCCAATGGATGAACCTATGACAACGCCTGACCCCATGTCTGCCGATGGCTCTCTTGGGACACCTGATCCCCTGGCGATGGATGGGGCCGTGATGACGCCTGATGCAGCAGCCGATTCCCTGTCTGCGGAGAGCACATCACAAGCCAGTGTGCCCGTTATCGAAACGACGATGCCGACAGAAGCCCCCATTGGCAAGCCGCGAGGTGCAAAATGACCCTCATTATCAGCGCCCAACGAGTCAGCAAGGATTTTCGCCAGGCCAGCGGGCAGCCGTTGCGCGTGCTGGAAGACGTTTCGCTAGATGTGCCAACGGGCCAATTTGTGGCAATTATGGGGCCAAGCGGCAGCGGCAAGAGCACGCTGATGTATCTGCTGGGCGGCTTAGATCGCGCCACCACTGGCAGCATCCGCGTGGCGGGTGACGATCTGATGCATCTGTCCGGCGACCAATTGGCCCAATTTCGTCGTGAGCGCGTGGGCTTCGTCTTTCAGGGCTATTATCTCGTGCCGACGCTTAACGTGCTGGAGAATGTCGCGCTGCCGGGCGTGTTTATGGGCCAACCGCGGGCCGAGCGTGAACAGCGCGCCGCCCGCTTGCTCGATAAA
>DAOTUR010000191.1:0-6756 GCA_034436915.1 Anaerolineae bacterium | reverse complement strand
CTTCATCCTTTGTTAACTCTTGTGCTTGATTATCTGGTCAATAATTTAGGTCAATGGAAAACATGGAGAGATATTTATTATTTAATACCCCATAGCGGATACACAGAGTTGGGATTTTTACAAGTTGAGATATTTCTCAACTATTCTGTTTAATTTGACGGTTGGTATATTGACGATGAATTAATTTGTACTATAAAAACCAGCCTGAGTAGTTACACCGGATGACAGGGAACGCTTTGTGAAAGAGCTGACGGAGCAGGTGGTGGAGAATTTCTTTGAGGCGCGTGGGTTGGATACAGGCGTCGAAATGAGCTATGTGCTGCATCATCGCCTGACCGACGATCCCCAATCACCCGGACGGCATGACCCCCACACGCATGTGGTGCTGCCCGGAACCGTGTATGACGAGGAGCATGGTAGACGCGTGCCGCTCTTTTTTAGCCAGAACCGGAAGGTCAATCACATCGAGATGCTGCATGAGGTGACCGAGGACACCATGGCTGAACTGATGGATCGCTATGTGGGGCCAGAGTGGGAAACAAGCTACGACCTGACGCAGCGCCTCAGAGATCTCCAGCACGAGATTGTGAGGGACGAGCCGCATGGGGAGATGGTGGATGAGGATGGCCGTCACTGGCCCGTATGGTGTGGGGCCCGCTGCACCAATGAGATCCACAGTGCGGTGGGTTATTACCGCTCCTATCGAACACCGACGAGAGAGGATGACGAGGTGACCCGCTTGGAGTTTCGTCCGTTGGTATCGGGTCTGTCACATGAGGACGCCCTGTTTGTAGCTAAAATCTACGCAATGTGGATGGAGCGGGATGGCACAAGCTTACAGGAATTGAAAGACCTGATGGAGAGTCTGAGCCCAGCGGAGCGCGCTGACATGATTGCGGATATGAGACAGATGGTGGAGGTTGACGATCCAACACCGGATCGCTCACTTGACCTTGAGCTTTAGCCAGAATCACAGACAGAGGAATGCCACGCACCAGTCGCCAAACTCAAGCGTGTCAAACCCCTGTCTGAATGAAAAGGAATATATCGAGTATGTCACAGAACCAGGCCGTTCACAAGACGGATACGCTTGATGTTCCCAGCCACCGGACGTTTCTGTCGGCGCTGTACCGAGGTTGCCCTCAGGAGTTGTACTTTGAACTCCGGGCGATCCATCCGACCACCCAGCAGGCCAAAGCGCTGTGGGGCCAATTGAGCAATAAACGAGAGCTGGCAGCGATCTTAAAACATGCGGAGGTGCTGAACAAAGAGGGCTATGGGATGTACTTTGCGCCCTGTCTCCGTCAGAGCAAGCAGGGCAAGGTGGAAACAACAGCGCTGGTCCCGGCGCTGTGGGTCGATATCGACTGCGAGGGAGATTTAGTAAAGCGGGAGGTCGGTCTTGCCGTCCTTAAGGATTTTGATCTCCCTCCCTCCTTCATCATCGATAGTGGCGGAGGCTGGCATGGCTATTGGTTGCTGGATCAGCCCTTTGTGCTGCGATCTGAGGCGGAGCGGCAGAAGATTGCCTCCATTCTCCGAGGGCTGTTTGCGGCCCTGGGCGGCGATCCATCCTACGTCAAATCAGTTGCCAGCATCATGCGCCTTCCCGACAGCGTGAATACCAAGCCGGAGCGCGATGGGGCTGTTGTCAAAATCGTGCAGAGCCAGCCAGATCGCCGCTATGCGTTGGAGACGTTTGCCTGGTTGGAAAGCCAGCCAAAGCCAGATAATCCCAGCAGAGGAGGAACTATCACACAGACGGGCCAGCACACCCTGCCACCGCGCACCGAAGCGTATCTCGTGTCTGGAGCACCGGAGCATCAGCGCAATCACGAACTCTTTGCCGCCGCCTGTCAGTATCGCGATGCCGGTCGCAGTCAGTCGGAAACCGAGCGGGATCTGATCCCGCGTTATGTCGCCGATGGCTGCCCTGAGAAGGAGGGCTTGAAGACGATCGCGAGTGTCTACAGCCGTCCAGCCCGTGAGCCGCTGGCTCAATCCCGTGAAACAGCGCGGCAGCAGTTGGACGCCTTAGAAGCCTGTTACGGCCAACCGTCTCGCGCCCGTGAGCATCCATCACCGGAGCAGATCGAGGCGGTTGTTCAAGCCTGTGCCGGTCTCAGTCCTGTTCAGTGGGCCGTGGAACGGCAGCGCCTCAAATCCTTGTGCGGTCATGGCATCAAAACCGCCGATCTTGACCGTATGTATCGTCAGACCCAGCGCGACGTTCAGTCGCACAATACCTCTCAAGAAGGGATGTATGACATGGAACACTACTTCGAATCAGAAGGGCGCATGATCTATCGCTATCAAACCAGCCGGGGCTTGGCCTATAAAGTCATTGCTGATTGGACCGGGCGTGTCCGAGAACGCATCACACGCATGAAAGAGGAGGGCGAGAGCGAGCATGACATTGTGCTGGAATTACGAGCAGGAACACACACCTGCGTGATCACTGTGCCTGGGGATGTCTTTGGGGATGATTTGCCGTTCCGTCGCTTTCTCGCGGGACAGGCCGGGATCGAGTTCATCAGTCGGGCCAACATGGGGCGGCACCTCTCGGTGGCGCTGCTCAGTCTATCAGGTGAGTATCCGACCCGTTTGGCGATGGGCTTCATGGGCTGGACTCAACTTGAAGATCGCTGGACCTATGTTACGCCTGACCTCGCTCTAACGGCCAATACTCTGTTAGATACACCGCCGCAGGTCGATCTGGAAACGCGTTTACGGGATTACCGCTTTCGCGCCTCCTCATGGCAGGACAGTCTCAAGGCGTTTGAAGCGTTAATCACGGTCATTCCGGCCAATCTTGCCCCCACGTGCATTGCCTTTGCGCTGCTGCCTGTGGTTCAACGCTTCTTTCCTGCCGCCGCGCCACGTCCAGCGCTGCATCTTGTCGGCACAACCGGCAGTGGCAAATCGGAGATCGCGGCCTTGTTGTGCAGCTTCTACGGCCAGTTCTATCGCGATGCGCCACCGGCCCAGTGGGGCGATACGATTAACACTGTGGAGGCCCTAGGCTATCAGCTGGCCGATGCGCTCTACTGGGTCGATGACTACAAAACCATCTATGCCGATGAGAAGACATTTACGCGCTTTCTCCAGAGCTATTCGCGCGGGATGGGACGCGGTCGCTTGACCCGCGAGGCCAAAGTGCGCCGTGAGCGGCCGTGCCGTGGTTTGGTCCTCTCGACGGGTGAGACGATGATTGCGGGCGAAGCCTCAGTCATTGCCCGGACCGTGATGCTGGAAATTCCACCCTGGGAGAAGCGCGATCCCAATGGTGCAGCACTGGATGCGATGGAACCGCTGCGGGGAGCGCTCTCGGGCTTTACCGTCCGGTTTGCCCAGTGGGTCGCCGAACAGGTGGAATCCCATCAGCTCGTGAAGACGCTCGACCATGATTTTGCCGAGAGTGAGCAGGTGTATCGCACCAAGTTGGGAGGCTTGACGGGTCGTCATGCCAGTACCGGTCGCATCATTCAGAATTGGGCGGTGTTAGTGACGGTCTATCGCTTGCTGCATCGCTTCCTCGTTGAACAAAAGGCGGTGCATGTCCTGCCGCCCTGGCAGCACAGGCGTCCTGAATGCGCAGTATGCCTATGATGCCTTTGGCAATATGCAAGTGGAGAGCGGCACAAGCGATACGAATTACTTGTATACAGGCCAGCAGTACGACGATGTGACCGGATTGTATTCGCTGCGTGCACGCTTCTATGATCCGTCCAATGGGCGTTTCATGTCGCGTGATACCTACACAGGCAACTACGATACTGAGTTGAATCGTTATGTGTACGGGATGAACAATCCCGTGACACACAGTGATCCAAGCGGAAGGGCTGCTCTTAGCGAATTTGGATCGATTAGCTTTGAAAGTGCTCACACAGCGGGTAAGCTTGGGGCATTGGCTGGCTTTAGCGGTTCAACATGGTTCTATCTTGCGGCTCGTCTCGGTGTGTGTGATGGCCCACTCAAGACATGGGCCGAGCACACGAATGCTTTCGGATTTATCGCTGAAGCGACTATTAAAGGCTATGAACAAGGCTTCAGTATGGCTGTTCTTGGCGCTGTGAGCCCCGAATTGGCAGGTGCGGTTGTTGTCGATGGTCTTATAAGAACAGGCGCTTTCATTAATAAAACAGGTTTGGGAGGAGCAATCTGTACTGCAGGCGCAATGGTAGCAGCAACTGTGGCACCAAAAATGATTCCTGAGCTTGTCAATCTGTATTTGCTCATGTCCGCTGAACCACCTCCAGTGCCTTATAATGGAGAGACGCTCGTAATGGGTAGCGATGGCTATCCAGTTTCTTATACACCGCCTAGTGGTGGGAGTATCTCACCAACTGACAGTACGCTTGCGACTATTCCACCCAATACAGGTCCAACGGTTCCGATTGTTTACGGTCCTTCTGCGCCTCCTGCCGGCGATGTGCCCGGTACATGCAGCTTCAGCGCTGATACAGAAGTTGCGACACCTGATGGCCCTGTCGCAATCAGTGATATTGAGCTTGGCGATGAAGTTCTGGCATACAACGAAGACACGGGCGAAGTTGGTACCTATCCTGTCACAGCGCTCTTCTATCATCTTGATCCCGTCATCGTTGAGCTGACGATTGACGATGACACCATCACGACAACACCAGAGCATCCCTTCTACAGAGATGACAATGTTTGGGTTGGGGCGGGTGACCTCACTGTTGGGGACGAGATTCGCAATCTGGATGGTACCTATGGCACTGTCACAGCTATTGAGATCGTGCAAGCGCAGCAGTGGATGTATAATCTCACGGTGGATGAGGCCCATACCTTCTTCGTTGGCGATGAAGGATGGTTGGTACATAACATAATCTGTCCACCGGGTGGTTGGCTAGATTACCAAGTACCTCAGCCTCTTCCCCAAGATCCTACAGGTCAAATTCATCATATTGCTACGGACAAAAATCAGTGGTCTGATCTATTTAGGAGTTTGTTTGATGATGCAGGTATGGATTTAACAAGAGACAAGTGGAATTTGATACGTCTACATGGGCATGCAGGTTCTCACTATCCGGAGTATCATATATATGTTTATGATCGCCTTACACAAGCCCTTGGAGGAATACCGCGACAAACAAATGATTATCGCATTGCACTTCAAAGGACCTTGTATTATCTAAGAATAGAGTTGCTTACACCTGGCTCTTACGCGAGAAAGCTGTTGAAATTACCATGATAAAATACTATAGACTAATGTTCGACATAGAGATACCTGATGCATGGTATCTCTCAACTATAGAAAATGCAAAGGGAGAAGAAATTCTCCCTATCAATTTCTCAAAAGGTATGTTTTTTGATAAACCAGAAAGTGAAGATATTGTAATTAAGCAATATATATCTGGGCAACCTGTCGACTATAGACACACAACATTAAATATTCCTGTAGTAAGTGATAAGGTTATTGCTATAGTACAAGCTATAGATAAAAATGCTGTTCAATTCATTCCTGTTAAAGTGATCGGAGGTGGTAATGAGCATATATCTTCTGGTTTCTATATTATGAATGTATTATTAAATATAAAATGTCTCGACTATGATAAAACTCAAATAGAGACATATTCTTTCCCTCCTGAGAAAGTCGGTCAAATCTCAAGCATTTATAACATAAAAATTCTACCTAATAAGGCTGGTAATCATCATATCTTTCGTTTAGCCGAATGGCATACCATTATTATCATTTCTCAATTCATGAAAGAAGCACTTGAGACTAATGGGCTTACCGGGCTACTTTTTATGCCCCTTTAAACTTCAATTTCTCTTATATACGAGTTAGCAATGTGGGTGGGTAATTGGTCAGCCTCCACCCAACGGCCCTGTTGCCATCAGCGCGATTGAGCTTGGTGATGAGGTTCTTGCCTATAACGAGGATACAGGCGAAGTCGGCACCTATACTGTCACGGCGCTCTTTTACCATCTTGATCCTGTCATCGTTGAGCTGACGATTGATGACGACACCATCACGACAACACCAGAGCATCCCTTCTACAGAGATGACAATGTTTGGGTTGGGGCGGGTGACCTCACTGTTGGGGACGAGATTCGCAATCTGGATGGCAGTTATGGAACAGTGACTGCTGTCGAGATTATCAATGATAGTGAGTGGATGTATAACCTTACGGTCGATAAGGTTCATACCTTCTTTGTCGGGAGCCAAAGATGGTTAGTCCATAATCAAAATACGGAGGAAATTAATGTTGAACTATGTAGACATCCTGTTGTCCTACAAATTCAGTCCTTTACACAGGAACCAGAAGCTCCTGGAGATCCAATTCGTGTCTTGAGGTCCTACAGATATTTAATAGCTGGCAACACCGACGGAATGGCCAACATCAAAATTGCTAATTATCCAAGGTTGAGTGCGGCGAGCAATGCTCCAGGCTATTTCGTTAATATCCCAGCAAACGTCATGTATGGGGGTTTTTTGCATAACCCCTCGAAAAGGTATATTTCAGAGGATCGAAGTATGTCCTGTTTTGTGACATCCACAGCAAAAAAGTTTATCGACATCCTACGCACTGATTGAGCACATGAAGCGCGCTTTTGATGATACCCCGAGTTCAAATCGCCCTCATAGGTGCGTAGGATGTTAGTACCCAGATCTGCGTAGAAAGATAGTAAACAGGACAAAACTCCGATCCTCTGAAATATACCTTTTCGAGGGGTTATGCAAAAAACCCCAAGTAGAAGCACTCTTCGTACCGATAACAATGACGGCTG
>DAOTUR010000190.1:0-2717 GCA_034436915.1 Anaerolineae bacterium | reverse complement strand
CGCCGATGTTGTTCAGGAACAGGGCTTCGCGCTGTTGATAGCGCGTGATATCGTCACCCTCAGCCCCATTTTGCAGCATACGCGCCGTCTGCAAGCCCATCTCCAACCACGTCATGCGCTGGATTTCCCGACGCTTGACAAGATAGTGTCTGATGTTGTTGGCAAAGGCATAAGCACGCTGAATATCGCCTGTTGTACCGCTTTGGGTCAATTGCACCAGTTCATCGCCCATAAACAAAATATGCGGATAGTGGGGAGCAAGATTTGCATCCCACTGCTCCGGCGGCAGGGTATCAAACTGCTGACACACCCCAATGATAAAATCGGCGTAGCGCCCAAATAGGCTCTCCAATTCGCCATTTTCAGTCAGCAGGGCGCGGGCATAGGCGCGTAATAAACCATGTCGCTGATAGCCGCCGTCAGGACTGCGCGTGAGCAAACCCATCCGCGCCAGCGCTGCTAAGTGATCGGCGGCGTCATCAACATCATCATCCCCCCACACCGCCGCCGCGAGGGCCGCGTCAAAACTGGCTTCCAACGCCAGCACCCCCGTCGCCCGAAAGCGCCGCTGGAGATCAGGTGATAATTCGTCATAGCTCAAACGCAAACACAACTCCAGGTTCTGATTTTTGTCGTCATCGGCTTCGGCAATCTTCAAATCTTTAAACACGCGCCCCTTCTGCAAACGGCGCAGCAGATCAGCCGCATCGCCGCGCTCTTGCAACCACGCCGCCGCCAACGTCACCGCCAGCGTATGCCCGCCTAACAGTGTGGCAATCGCCTGTAAGGTGGCGCTGTCGGCTTGAGGCGCACTCAGCCGCAGCAGATGGACGCCTTCGGCATTGCTCAGGGTGTCGAGGGCCTGGGCTTGCACCTGTAAACGATCCGCCACGCTGCCCTGGCGACTGGTGATGAGCAGGCGGCACAGCGCATCGGCCACGCGGAAGGCTTCCGCATGTTGATAATTCCATACATCATCTAACACCAACAAGGCCCGTTTGCGACTCATCAATCCGGCAAAGACCATTTTGGCGCTGTTTAAATCGGTGGGAAAATCCTGGCGCGGCAGGCCGAGCGCAGCGGCAACATCCGCCATGCGGGCCAGTGGATCGGCCTGTTTGCCCATCTCCAACCAGAACACGCCATCAGGGAAAGTGCGGCGCACCTCACACGCCCGCCCCAACGCAGTGACCAGCGTCGTCTTGCCGATCCCGCCCAGGCCATGCAGCGTCGTCGTCTGCTGCGCCGCCGTGACGACAATTGGCTGATCGGTATCGGTCAGCACCTGCCCGCGCAACGCGCCAAACACCTCGCGCTCAATGTAATTTTGCGGCAGGGGAGGCACGCCATATAACGGGCCAAGCGGACTATCGGGTTCACCGAGCAGGCGTTTGAGTTCGGCCAGCGCTGCCTCGTAATGGGCATCATCCCGAAAATCCGGCGCGTGATACATCCCGACTTCGGGCGGGATGAGGCTGTAATCACCGACCCGCAAGAGCGGGATCACCGGGAGACAGCGGCTCTGGGCATACTGCCACTCCACGCGCACATAATCTGAGCCAACGGCATGAGGGCCGACCACCAGGATCACGCGGCGTGAGATGGTCACGGCATCGCGGATTTCTTGCAGGAACGTCAAACCGCGGGAAGGCAGATTCTCTCGATCCCACCACACCGTATAACCCGCAGCGGTCAAATCGGTATAGAGGCGGCGCAGAAACGATTTTGTGCCATCGTGGAAATCGGGGTCATCGTCCCCGCGGCCATACGAGATGAAAATTTGCG
This sequence comes from Anaerolineae bacterium, assembly GCA_034436915.1. Taxonomy (GTDB): domain Bacteria; phylum Chloroflexota; class Anaerolineae; order Aggregatilineales; family Phototrophicaceae; genus JALHOR01. Next base: position 932 of record DAOTUR010000190.1, on the reverse strand, counting down.
ATGTGGTGGCAGGCGCGACTTCAACCGGGCGGACGCTCGCGCCAAAATATTGAACCGTGACATTGCCATGAATCGTCTGTGCGCCGCCCACGTTGGCAACACCCGCGTTGAGATCGTTGAGAGAATTATCAGACATACAGGCAGACACTCCGATACGGGAGGGGAAACCAATCACGATGAAAATCTTATTATAGCGTTCTTTTTAAGTTTACGCTTGCCCACGAACTCTTATCAACAAGCGCTATCTGGGACGTGGCCGAATGCCGCCGTTGGCGTGATGACACCGCGTGGCGTACTGGTGGGATAGGTATTTGTGTGCCCAATAGAGAGAGCAATCTTAAAAATGCCGTTATAATCAATTGTATTTTAAAATAACGTCTCTCCTCTGGAGCCTATCCTTTATGTCCTTCCTTGATACGTGGCGCAGCGCCCTGCCAACGCATTTTGCGACCTTTCAAGCTCTCTTACCCCAAACCCGCCGCATCGATAAAAAGACGGGTATCCTCGCCTCCGCCCTGCTCTGGCCGATCAAAGACAGCTATACCCAAGATGAAGTCGAAGAGACGCTGCGCGAGATTTGCGGCGATAAGCTCAAGCCGATCCTGAACACTCTAGAACTATGGAATACCAGTGAACCATTGGCGGCAGCGGATTGGCTGCAAAAACGCACCGTTGATCGTCCTGATTTGCAAACGGCTCTGGATCGTTTGTTGGTATTTTTCATCGAAGACATCACAGCTGCACAGTTCATTAAGCGTGAACTGCCGCCACAAGTCCATAGTATCGACATCAGCGGCACGGTGCAGGCGGGCATCGTCAACATTGGCGGCAGTCAGTATTTTTGGGGCGATGTGGTTGTCAATGTGACCTACATCCGCCAGCGTGTAATCACCTGCCCGACTGCACCGAATCCGCCCGCCCATTTTACGGGC
>DAOTUR010000189.1:0-16029 GCA_034436915.1 Anaerolineae bacterium | reverse complement strand
CCTGCCTATGTGAATGCCCGCAACACCGCCAGCGGATCGCTCAAGCAAAAAGACTCGCGCATGACAGCCTCACGCCCGCTCACAACGTTCATCTATGATATTGTGTCAGCCGATGGCGACGTGCCCAAAACAGAATGGGCCACGCTCGAATTTTTGCAAAAGATGGGCTTCAACACGATTCCTGAATCCGCCTCCTACGCATCGCTTGCTCAAGTGATCGACCAGCTGCCCAACTGGGAGAAGCGGCGGCACACACTCCCGTTTGAAATTGATGGCATCGTGCTCAAGATCGATTCACATCCGCAGCGGCGCGAACTGGGCTTCTCCGGCAAAGACCCGCGCGGCATGACTGCCTACAAATTCGCGGCGGAAGAGGTAACGACCAAACTGCTTGAGGTCATGCCCTGGATTGGGCGCACAGGCAAGGTCACGCCGACAGCGCGGCTCGAACCCGTCTTCGTCTCCGGTGTGACCGTCACCAATGCCAGCCTGCACAATTATGAGCAGATCAAGGCGCTTGATATTCGCCTGGGTGATACCGTAATCGTCAAGCGCTCCGGCGAGGTCATCCCGTATATCATCGGCCCGGTGGTGGCCGCCCGCACAGGCGACGAAACGCCCATTACGCCGCCGACTGAATGCCCCTACTGCGCGACGCCGATGGAACAGCCGGACGGCATGGTCGATTGGTACTGCCCCAATCTGCGCTGCCCGGAACGGATGCAGCGCAGCCTGGAATTCTTCGCCTCACGCGGCGCAATGGATATCGAAGGCTTAGGCCCGCAGACGATTGCCCAACTCATCGGCAACGGGCGCATCGTGGATGAGGCCGATATTTTCACGCTCACTTCAGCCGCGCTCACAGGTTTAGAGGGCTTTGCGGACAAGAAGATTCAAAATCTGCTCGTCTCGATTGAACAAGCCAAGCATCGCCCGCTGGCGCAGATCATCACCTCGCTCGGCATTGACAGCGTGGGCAGCGTAGCGGCTGTCGATCTGGCGGTGCATTTTCATGGCATCGCCGCGCTCGAATCGCTGGCCGAGCACACCCATCAGGCAGAAGAGGCATTCAAGCAGTGGGCGGCTCCTCTGCTGCAAAACGGCGGCCTGTTTGCAACGCTGCCGGAGCATGACAAAATTCGGGAGCGCCTGCGCCATCCGCTGATTGAACTCGTGCCGCGCTATCTCACCGATGCGAATATGCCCGCCAAATTTGAGAAATTTGTGCGCCCGCTGGCTGATCTCATCGCACCCATCTCTAATGTTGCTCAAGGCGCGGCCCTGCTGCAACACCTGATCGACACTGTGAAGCCGCTGAAAGAATTGGAGGGCTTTGGGCCGACGATGGTCGCCAGCATCATCGCTTATTTTGCCGACCCCTACCGCCGTGATGTCTTCGCCCGAATGCGAGCGGCAGGGGTTGAATTGGATATCGCCCAGGACGCCCAGATAGCCGTTGGCAATGCCCTCAAAGACAAAAACTTCGTCCTCACGGGCGCGATGAGCCTGCCGCGTGAGCAAATCGAAGCCTTCATCATGTCACACGGCGGCAAAATCAGCGGCAGCGTGAGCAAAAAGACCCATTTTGTCGTCGTGGGCGATGCGCCGGGCAGCAAAGTCGAGAAGGCGCAGACCCTCGGCGTCCCCATCATCAGCGAGGCCGAGCTGCGGGCAATGATCCTATAAGTTCACGGCATTGTGTGGCATAATGGGGCGTTCGCATCACGAAACGATATGTGCAGGGGCATAGCAGGGCGTGTCGATACCGCCCTGTTGTCATGACCCTGCGTATTTTAGAAAGGTTAGTCCCCATGTCTGAAGGTATTGTCACCCTCGCAGCCGGGCGCGAAAAAACGATTGAGCGCCGCCACCCCTGGATCTTCTCCGGAGCCATCGCCAAAGAAAAAAATGCTGTCGCGGGCGAAATCGTCTCTGTCGTCGATGATCGCGGCCAGTTTCTCGCACGCGGCTACTACAACCCCACCTCTCAGATTCGCATCCGCGTCATGACGTGGACGGATCGCTTCATCGATGAAGATTGGTGGCGCACCAAATTGCAGCGGGCCATCAACGGACGCCTCGGACGCTACGGTGATCGTGCGGGCGGTACACGCCTCATCAATGCCGAGAGTGATTTTCTGCCGGGCCTGATCGTGGATCGCTATGGCGACTGGCTGGTGCTGCAAGCCCTGACGCTCTACATCGACAAAAACAAGAAGATGATCGCCAGTCTGCTGGCCGAACTGCTGCCCATCAAGGGCGTGTATGAGCGCAGCGATGTGGATGTGCGCGATAAAGAAGGCATGAAAGAAGAAGCGGGCGTGCTGTGGGGCGAAGAGCCGCCGGAATTGATTTACATTCACGAGGGGTCGATTCGTCTGCCCGTCGATGTGCGGCATGGACACAAAACCGGCCTGTATCTCGATCAGAGCGCCAATCGTCTCATGCTGCCTGACCTCATTTCCCAGAATCCCAGCATGGCCGAGCGCTGTGATGTGCTGAATCTGTTCAGCTTCACGGGCGGCTTTGGTCTCCATGCCCTCACGCTGCCGCAAACCTTCGTCACGAATGTCGATCTCTCAGCCAATGCGCTTGAGATGGGCAAGCAAGCGGTTGCGGATAATGGCTTGGACAACAAGCGCGTCGAGTGGATCGAAGACAATGCCTTTGGCTTTGTACGCGGCGAATTTGCCGAAGAGCGGCAGTATGAGATCGTCGTGCTTGACCCGCCCAAATTTGCCCCCCACGAAAAGCAAATCGAAAAGGCAGCACGCGGCTACAAGGATTTGAACCTGTATTCCTTCCGTATGGTGCGGCCAGGCGGCTACCTGATGACGTTCTCATGCTCCGGCGCAATCAGCCCGGACTTGTTCCAGAAGATCGTGTTTGGCGCACTGGAAGACAGCAAGCGCGATGCCCAGATCGTGCAGCACCTCAGCGCGGCCCCGGATCATCCGATTGCGCTGACCTTCCCCGAAGGCGAATATCTCAAGGGCTTGCTGTTGAAAGTGTACTAAACCCCTCTCCCCGCTCTCCCCACTTCGTAGGGAGAGCGCCTCTTCCCCCTGCGAAGCGGGGGGACTGAGGGGGGTAATCATTCACCTATCCGTGCGACAAAGGCCCTCGTAGGGGCGCGATATATCGCGCCCTGCTGGTTTGAGAGAATTTTTGCAGGGCAGGATGTATCCTGCCCCTACAAACCTACGATTCTCACGGATAGGTGAATGATTACGAGGGGGGTTACTTGCGAAGCGGGGAGGGTTAGGGAGGGGTCATTTCCCGCGCTTCTGCACCCACGCCATAAACGTCTGGTAATCCCATGTATTGATGACATTCTTTGCCTCAGCCCACCCGCGCCGCGCCTGCGTGATGCCATACGACAGTAAATCCATGTTGTCAGCAGCATGAGAATCGGTGTTGATCGAGATCGGGATGCCCAACTCAATCGCACGCCGCACATACGGCGCATCCAGATCGAGGCGGCGCGGATTGGCATTGATTTCCAGCGCGATTCCGCTGGCTTTGGCGGCAGCAAACACCCGCTCTATATCCAGATCCGCCGGATCACGATCCGGGATGAGGCGGCCTGTAGGATGCCCAATGAGATCGACATGCGGATTTTGGATCGCGGTGAGCAGGCGCTGCGTCACCTGCTCACGCGGCTGTGTGAGGCCAAAGTGCAGCGAGGCGATGACAAAATCAAGCTGCGCCAGAATCTCATCGGGCAGATCAAGATCGCCATCGGCCTTGATATCCATCTCCACGCCATGCAGCACATAAATTTTGCCGCTCATCTCATCATTCACGCGCCGCACCTCCTTCTGCTGTTCAAGCAGGCGCTCCGGGGTGAGACCGTTGGCGATGACCGACGCCTGCGAATGATCGGTGATGACGATGAATTTGCGGCCCCGTTGCAGCGCGGCCTCAGCCATCTGGCGCACTGAGAGCGAGCCATCGCTCCAGGTCGTGTGCATGTGCAAATCGGCCTTGATATCGTCTATCGTGATGAGCGTTGGCAGACGATGGGCGCGGGCGGCTTCAAATTCGCCATCATTCTCGCGCAGCTCTGGCGGGATGCAGGGCAGGCCCACGAATTGATAAATCTCTTCCTCGCTGGCAAAGGTGACTTTGGGCGCATCCTCGATGATGTTGCCCGCCTGATCGACAGGCGAAAAGGCATATTCGTTGAGCGTATACCCTTTTTTGAGGGCCAATTCGCGCATTTTGATGTTGTGATCTTTGCTGCCTGTAAAATATTGCAGCGCCGCGCCCCAACGCGCATGTGGGATGACGCGCAAATCGACCTGCAAGCCGATATCGAGTTCCACCGACGATTTGGTATCGCCCTGGCCCAGGATTCTCACGACTTCGGGCATCTTGACGAAAGCGTCCATGATCGGGAGCGGGCTTTCACTGGCGACGAGAATATCCAGATCGCCGATGGTGTTGCGCCCGCGCCGCAGGCTGCCTGCCGCGACGATATCCTCCACACCCTCAAGCGCCTGCAAACGCCGCACAATGGCATCAGCGATGGGCCGCGCCGTCCCAATCGGGATGCGCCCGCCCTGCCGCGCCAGGGTCGCCAGTCCATCGAGAATTTTCTGCTCGCTCTTTACCCCCATGCCCGCCAGATCGCGCAATTTGCTCGCTTCGGCGGCTTTTTGCAGGTCAGGCAGCGTGATAATGCCCAACTGATCCCAGAAGAGTTTGGCTTTCTTCGGGCCGACGCCGTTAATATTCATGATATCGACGAGACCGAGCGGAACCTGGGTTTTGAGCTTCTCGTAAAAGGGGATTTCACCCGTTTCGAGCGCCTGCCGAATCTTGGCGGCAATGGCCTCGCCGACACCGGGGATGTCTTCGAGGGTATTATCGGCGGCGGCATCGGCCAACGGGCGCGGGTACTCTTGCAGCACCTCCCCGGCACGGCGGTACGAGAGAAAGCGAAATTTGGATTCGCCTTGTAGTTCAAGGATATCGGCAATATTGAGAAAAATCTGGGCGATTTGACGATTGGTGAGGGCCATGAGCATCTGCCTTTCCAGCATGATACAGATATGGCCTCATTATAGAACACATTGGCGGATACGCGGGAGTGTATTGGTATGAAATGGCGCTTATAAACGATCTCTTGTTCTAAAAACGCTAAATTTTATCGTTTTCGTTCTGGGCCATTTGCAGGTTGTGCTGCTGATAAGCATACAGATCCCAACGCGGTTGAGTCTGATCTTTATCGTGCGCGTGCTTGAGTTTGGCGGCCTTTTGCTGGACATTGTAACGGATCGACCAGGCGGTGAGAAATACAACCAGAACTGTCAGGATCAGGAAGGGAGGGTACTGCACAAATACGCCAACAATGGACGCACCGTGCATCATCACATCAATCATGTTCAATTCCGATAACAACATGCCAGACCTCTTTGTTGAATATTCATAACCTTACTTTAACTGTGTTTTGCATGAAAAGAATTGAGATTGTTGGCTTTTAGTCCCATGTTGGAATTTTCAAATGCGTTTTTTATACGGTTGTAACAATGGGGCGATCATGGCTGAATATGACATGGGTTTCATCAAAGCAATTTACAAAGATGTAAACGGGTTTACGTTATGGTCATTTATTAGTTAAACTTCACAATAGTAGAAGAATTGAGATGACCTGATGAGTATCGGTCACGTTTGCAAACTACCTGCTTTCGATGGTACGAGTCTGCCTCATGAAAATCCAGAAGCAGTTTATCGGAGCATCGAAAATAGTCTGAAAGTTGATAGATACGATTAAGTGGGTTTCAAAATCAACACTTCTGGTATTGTGAAGGTTAACCATTAGCTATAAAAAGTGCTTGACTCTTTGTCTGACGACTCTGTAGAGGTTGGTGATTGAGACGTGTTCGCCAATGACGCTTGAGTTTTAGCAATTGCTTCTTCAACAATCCTTTTGATCGGATCCTTATAGCTGTCAAGTAACATGTTATGGGCGTCTACTGCGGCAGGGTCAACCGACGATACGGAGAGCGAGACAAACATCACGAGCCAGAAAAATGCAAGAAATGCAGCGATCAGTCTAAGAAACTCCCACAGTTGTCCAGAATAAGGAGAACTCACTTGACCTGTGATATTAATCACTGAAAAAGATAACAGAAGAGACTCCCAGATATCTGGCACATGACTCCCGGTGAGAGTCACTAGACCCAGATGACCCACACAAAAGTAAATGACACCTATTGTCATTAGAAGTCTAAAAAGCTGTGGCAGATTTTGATCGACAAAGAGAGAGCGGGCCAACTTCTGGAAATCCTTGCGATCTCCATATTTCGTTAAATCATTAAGGTAGGAACCAGAAAAACCATATAGGGGGTTTGAAGGGTCTTTGAGGGCGGAGACAAGTGCATCCAAGTAGGAGTAATCCTGGTCGAAAGAGATCAACCTGCTGACAATTTCAAAAATTGATATGATAGCCAGTCCCAATATGACCAAAAATTCAATTGGGGTATCAGGACTTCCCCAAAAGATTTGATGAATTCCCAGACCGATGAGCAAACCACTGGACGAAATCAGCCATGAAACAGGTTTTGTTACCGCGATAACATAAAGAGGACGCTGAAGAATAAACTTGAAAAGACGTCCTAAAAACGGTAATTTTATAGTCGCACTTATAATAAAGTGAAAAAAACCACCTAAAGCACCAGACCAATAATTACTTATATTTAAAATAAATACTAAAACAACAATCTCGAAAGCCTGTTCCCAGTTAATATCCATATATCGTTTTCTCCTCATCATAATAGCATAAATTATAACATATAATGTATTTATTTGAAATAGTGAAAATTTGCCTTCAGAAAATATCTTTATCGCATTGATGCGTCGGCGCTCAACAACCTGACAACAGGGCAATTGCTTCAAAATGTAATGTTATGAAACGAACGTTATGGCTTCTTATGGCCTTTTTTGACCTGATTTTTTGGTGGGAAAATTTGAATATTACATATTCATTCGATCTTGAATATACCTTGCTATGAAAATTTAACAGATTAGGCTCAATTTTCATCTACCAGATAATATATTGTTGCTAAATTCGGGTGAAAAAAGCCAGCGCATAAAATCATGATTTTACAAGAGTCGGTTTGAAGCGATTGCCCTAAACCTGACAATCCCCTGCTTGACATCCTCTCCAAACCGCGTTACAGTCGTTTGCATGTGTGCAAACACATCCAAAGACGTTGATTCGGAAGAGTACATCGTCACCCTCTGGTCAGAGAGTCGCCCCTTGTGCTGCGAGGGCGATCCAGCAGGCATGATGGAATGGACCGAGGAGTCGCCAGTCGAGCGATTGCAAAATCGTGTAGCCTGAGCCGGACGCGCCCCGTGATCGCAGCGCAGCGGATCGGTAGTGTTGATTGCCCGCCCGCCCAAGTGACCTCACGCCCGTGAGGTAAGCAAGGTGGCACCGCGAGAGTGTTTCTCTCGTCCTTGCACGATACTCAGTTGAGTCTATCGTTCTTTGGAGCGTGCTATGACCCTCGCCCCCCGTATACGCAGCGATATCAAGCCTTCGCGGGATGCCGTGCAGTCTTATTTTCAGCAGGGCGATCTTGTGCCTGTCTATCGCACCCTGCTGGCCGATCTTGAAACCCCGGTCTCGGTCTATCTCAAACTGACGCAGAATGGTCAGCCCGCCTTTTTGCTGGAGAGCGTGGAAGGCGGCGAACGCATTGGACGCTACTCGTTCATCGGCGTCAATCCTGCGGGCATGATTGTCGTCAAAGATGGCGTCGTCACGCATACGCAAAACGGCCAGACGCAAACGTATCCCCTCGCGCAGGGCCAAGACCCGCTTCACATTATTCAAGCCGCCCTCGAACGCTATAAGCCTGTGGTCATTCCCGGTCTGCCGCGTCTCGTAGGCGGCGCAGTGGGCTACCTCGCATATGATGTGGTGCGCTATTTTGAGCATCTGCCCGCCACCGCCACTGACGAACTCGATGTGCCTGATGCGGCCTTCATGCTGCCCGATACGCTCGTCATCTTCGATCATGTGCGCCATCAATTGATCCTGCTGGCAAATGCCCACTGCGTCAATGGCGATGCTGATACCGCCTATAACGATGCCGTGCGCCGTATTGATCGGCTGGCCGCCGCGCTCAACCGCCCCCTGCCGCAGACGATGACCGAAGCAGCCCCGCTGCGTGAGCCGCTCGTCTCCAATGTGGAGCAGTCTGTCTATGAAGCCCGCGTTGAGGCGGCCAAAGAATACATCCGCAATGGCGATGCCTTCCAGATCGTCATCTCGCAGCGCTTCAGCCGCCTCACCCGCAGCGATCCATTGACGCTGTATCGGGCGCTGCGGGCGCTCAATCCCTCACCGTATATGTTCCTTCTCAGCTTCAACAGCGATCTCACGCTGGTCGGCGCATCGCCCGAAGTGATGGTGCGCTTTGAGGATGGCACAGCGACTGTGCGCCCCATCGCTGGCACGCGACCACGCGGCAGAACCGCCTCGGAAGATTACGAATACCAGGAAGATTTATTGTCCGACCCGAAAGAACTGGCCGAACATGTCATGCTGGTTGACTTGGGGCGCAATGATCTGGGGCGCGTGTGCGATTATGGCACGGTCAAAGTGACGGAGATGATGGTGATCGAGAAGTATTCGCACGTCATGCACATTGTGAGCCATGTGGAAGGCCGCCTGCGCCAAGAGATGGATGCCTTCTCGCTCATCCGCGCCACCTTCCCGGCAGGTACGCTCAGCGGTGCGCCCAAAGTGCGGGCGATGGAGATCATTGAGGAGTTGGAGGGCGTGCGGCGTGGGCCATATGGCGGCGCGGTGGGCTATTTCAGCTTTGATGGCTCGATGGATATGTGCATTACGATTCGCACGTTCCTCATGCGAGGCGATAAAGTCTATGTGCAGGCAGGCGCAGGCATTGTGGCCGATAGTCAACCCGCACATGAGCATCAGGAGTGCGTGAACAAGGCCCAGGCCCTCGCTGCTGCCATTGAATATGCAGAACGCGGACTCATCTAACGGGAGAACTATCAAATGGCAACAAAACGTGTGATCTTCATTCGCCCCGGCGAAACCCAATGGAATCGCCTCGGACGCTGGCAGGGACATGTGGCCGTCCCACTGAACGATCATGGCAAGATGCAGGCCAAACGGCTGGCGCGTTTCATCCGCCCGATTGGGATTCAGGCGCTCTACAGCAGCGACCTGCACCGTGCGACAGAAACCGCCGCCATTCTTGAGGAGACGCTCGGCTTTGCGGCGCAGTTCGATGCGCGTCTGCGTGAGCGGCATATTGGGTTGTGGCAGGGCCTCACGCTGGATGAGGTGCAAGCATGGTATCCCGACTCGTATCAATCGCTGCGCTCAAATCCTGATGCCTATCAGATTGAAGGCGGAGAGAGCCGCGAGAGCGTCGCCAGCCGCATGAAAGCCGCCTTTGACGAGATGATCGCTCAGCCGCATGACATCATCGGCATTGTGTCGCATACCACCGCCATCCGCGCTTTGCTGGATACGCTGATGCCGAATGCCAATGCGCTGCGAATGGAATTCTCGAATATGTCCGTCACATCGATTGCCAAAGAGGACGGCAGCGGCTGGCGCATCGTGCAGCGCAACGATGTGACTCATCTTGAAGGGATGCCGACGGAAGTGTCTGTTGAGCCGGATGATAAAAAGGACAATCCCACCCCATGATTCTCATCATCGATAACTACGACAGCTTTACCTACAACATCGTCCAGGAGATGGGCGAACTGGGGGCCGATTTGCAGGTCGTCCGCAACGATCACATCACATTGGACGAGATCAGCCACCTCGGCCCTTCACATATCGTCATCTCGCCAGGGCCGGGCTTCCCCAGAGATGCAGGCATGTCCTGTGAGATCATTCGCACCTTTGGGCCGCACATCCCGATTCTGGGCGTGTGTCTGGGGCATCAGGCAATTGGCGAGGTCTACGGCGGCCTCGTCACCCATGCTCCCAAGCAGATGCACGGCAAGACCAGCCCGATTTATCATCAGGGCGATGCGCTGTTCGCGGGCCTACCCAACCCCTTTACCGCCACGCGCTATCACAGCCTCATCGTGGATGAGGCCAGCCTGCCCGACTGCCTGACGATCACAGCGCGGGCCGACACCGGCGAGATCATGGGGCTGCGGCATAAGGAGCATCCGGTTGTCGGCGTCCAGTTTCACCCGGAGAGCATCCTGACGGAGATGGGCATTCGCATCCTCAAGAACTTCATGGTCGATGAGTTTTCGCAGGTTGGAACGCGATGATCGGCGTGGTGCAGAAGACCGCTGTCACGGGCATCAAGCCGACGGGGACGCCGCACCTGGGCAACTACCTGGGCATGATTAAGCCTGCGCTGGAATTGGCAGCGGAGTACCAATCGTTCTACTTCATCGCCGATTATCACGCGCTCACGACCATTCGTGACAGCGTGACGCTGCGCCAATACACCTATGAGGCCGCCGCGACCTGGTTGGCGCTCGGCCTCGATCCTGAGCGTGTGGTGCTCTACCGCCAATCCGATCTACCGGAGGTGTTTGAGCTGGCCTGGATTCTGTCGTGCTCGACAGCGAAGGGCCTCCTCAATCGCGCCCATGCCTACAAAGCCGCTGTCGATGTCAATACGGTGGAAGGCCACGCTGTCGATGAGGGAATCAATGCCGGGTTGTACAACTATCCCGTTCTGATGGCGGCTGATATCCTGTTGTTTGGGACGCAGGTCGTGCCAGTCGGCCAGGATCAAAAGCAGCATATCGAGATCGCCCGCGATATTGCCGCCACCTTCAATCATGCCTATGGCGAGGTGTTCGTGCTGCCGGAGGCCCGCATCCGCGAAGATGTGAAGCTCATCCCTGGCACGGATGGCCGCAAAATGAGCAAGAGCTATGGCAACACCATCCAGGTATTTGCGCCGCCCGATCAACTGCGCAAGAGCGTCATGCGGGTTGTGACCGATTCCCGAACGCCCGATGAGCCGAAAGACCCGGAGACGTGCAATCTGTTCGCCCTCTATCGCACCTTTGCCCCGCCCGCTGAGGTAGAGCAGGTGCGGCAGCAGTATCTCCAGGGGGGTTTGGCCTATGGAGCGCTGAAGCAAACGTTGTTTGAGCATCTCAACGACACGTTCGCCGCCGCACGTGAGCGCTACAACACCCTGATGCAGGACACCGATCACATCGATTCGATCCTGCACGAAGGGGCGATGCGGGCGCGTGCTCTCGCCCATCCGATGCTGGATGCGATTCGAGCACGTGTCGGGGTGTGACCTCTCCTCTAAATCCCTCTCCGCTTTGCAGCGAGGGGACTTGCACCCTCTTCACAAAGTGGGGAGGGCTGGGGAGGGGTTGTTTGGAACACCTGAGCGATTTTCATACCAAATCTCAACCATGAGCGGTATAATACAGGCTTCCCTTTCAAGAGTGAGCATAGAGGTAAATCATGACGCCGCCCAGCGGATTTCTTGCGGCCAAACACTATGTCCTCTACTGGAAGCTGACGCCCGAAGAACGTCTCACGCTCAACGACACGCGCAGCGCCGCTTATGCCGCCCATCCGCAGTTGGCCCGCGTTAAGCCGGGAGATGTGCTGTGGTTTGTGAATGTCTATCTGGGGCGGCTGTTCCTGCTGGGGCGGCTGGCTGTCGAAATCGTCGCGGATGATATTGATCTGGCGCAGGAACTGGTCGGCTCGTATCGCGGCGAATGGCAGGAGGCCGATTGGTATGCTCTCGCCAACAAATACAGCGTTGAAAAGCTGCGCGATGTGGAGATCACCCCTCTCGCCAGCGTGCTGCGCTTCAACAGTCGTTATGCGGATCGTCTGAGCGTCGATGAAGGCGGGCATATCGAAGCGATTCAATTTCGGGCGCTGCGCGAACTGCACACCGACTCGGCCAAAATCCTGGATGATATCTGGTATGGAGAGATCGACGTGCCGCAGTCAGCGCAGGATTATCTTGAACTGACTGAAGATGACACCGCGTATGCAGAAGGCAAAGTCGTCACGCGCACCATCCGCCAGCGCCAGCGCAGCCGCCTGCTGGTGCAGGATGCCAAATATCAGTTCAAGAGCAAATTTGGAAAGCTCTACTGCCAGATTTGCGGGTTTGATTTTCAGGCCGTGTATGGCATCGAGTATATCGAAGCGCATCACACACAGCCGATGTCCAGCCTTGAAGACGAACAGATGACGAGTATCAGTGAGTTGGGGATGGTGTGCGCCAACTGTCACCGCATGATCCATCAGCGCACGCCGCCCTACAGTCTAGAAGAAGTCAAAAGCATGATTCAGGCCAATCAGAGAGTGAAGCATGGACATTCAGAGAGCGATTGAAGTCACCAGCAAATTCGGACACTTGCAGACGGAAGAGGCCGAAGCCGTCATGATGCAAATCTTCTCCGGCACAGCCACCCCGGCTCAGATCGGCGCGTATCTCATGGCGCTGCGGATGAAGGGTGAGACACCGGAGGAGATCACGGGCAGCGCGATGGCAATGCGGGCGCATTCGCATCGTGTCCCAACCCAGGGGACAGGCGACCTGCTCGATACCTGCGGCACGGGCGGCGATAAATCAGGCACGTTCAATATCAGTACGACGGTGGCGTTTATTGCGGCAGGCGCAGGCGCACGGGTCGCCAAACACGGCAATCGCGCCTCCAGCAGCAAATGTGGCAGCGCGGATGTGCTCGCGGAATTGGGCGTCAATATCGATATCACGCCGGAACAGGTGGGCCATTGTATCGACACGATTGGCATTGGCTTTCTGTTTGCAACCAAGCTGCATCCCTCGATGAAAAATGCCGCCGCGCCGCGCCGCGAATTGGCGATTCGCACCATCTTCAATATCCTCGGCCCGCTGACTAATCCCGCCGGGGCAAATCGGCAGTTGATGGGCGTGTTTGCGGCGGATCTGACTGATCTGCTGGCGCATGTGTTGAAGGCACTCGGCACAAAATCGGCCATGATCGTCAGCGGCTATGGCGGCCTGGATGAACTGACGACCAGCGGCCCCAATACCATCAGCCACCTGCGCGAAGACGGGACTGTCACCACCTACGAACTTGACCCGATGACGCTCGGATTCGAGGGGTCAAGCGTGAGCGAACTGCGCGGCGATGATGCCCCGACCAATGCGCGGATTTTGCGCGGCGTCCTCAGCGGCGAGATTCAGGATGCCAAGCGCGATGTTGTGCTGCTGAATGCGGGGGCGGCGCTGGTGGCAGCGGGTCTGGCAGCAGATATTCCCTCCGGCATCGTACAGGCGCGTGAGGTCATCGACAGCGGCACGGCGCTGGCAAAATTAGAGGCGCTTATTTCATGCAGCCAACAGTGGGTAGAATAGGCTCAGTTTGACCCCTCACCCCAACCCCTCTCCCACAAGGGGCGAGGGGCTTTGACCTCACTTCCGGCTTTGGCCCGTTGTGGGGGCGTAGAGGATTCAAAAATAAAGCGTCCAAAACTCAGGTTATAATGCTTTTTTGTGCAGCATCACGACGATACTGCCTTTTCGCAAAAACGCCTCAATTTATGTTTTAAAGGTCGAACGTGCAATGAGTCAATACATCAAAACCGATACATTTCTCGATAAGATTCTGGCCCGCAAAGTCGAAGAAGTAGCCCGCGATCAAGCCGCGATGCCGCTGGCCCGCGTGCGGAAAAAGGCCGAACTCGCTACGGATGCCGAGCGCCGCCCGCGCGATTTCGTCGGGGCGCTGCACAAGACCCGCGAGGGTGCAGAGCGCGACACCATTGCTCTCATCGCGGAGGTGAAAAAAGCCTCGCCGAGCAAGGGGTTGCTCATGGCAGATTTCGATGCCGTCAAAATTGCGACCACCTACGCGGCCAACGGCGCGGCGGCCCTGTCTGTGCTGACGGATGAGGATTTCTTCCAGGGGCATATCGGTTATCTGGGCGCGGCCCGCAAAGCCGTGTCGATTCCAGTGCTGCGGAAAGACTTCACGATTGATGCCTATCAGGTGTATTACGCCCGCGCCTTTTGCGCCGATGCTGTGCTGCTGATCGTAGCGGCGCTGGATGATGCCCAACTGGCCGATTTTCACGCGCTGATTCATACATTGGGCATGGCAGCGCTGGTCGAGGTGCATACTGAGGCGGAACTTGAGCGGGCGCTTAAAATAGGAGCAAGCCTGATTGGCATCAACAATCGTGATCTGAAGACCTTCCATACCGATATTGGCATTACGGAACAGTTGGCACGCCTCATCCCGCAGGGGGTGACAATCGTTGCCGAGAGCGGTCTGCACAGCGGCGCGGATGTTCAGCGCATGGGCCAAGCGGGAGCACATGCTGTGCTTGTAGGGGAAGCGCTGGTCAAGGCGGAGAATATGGGTGAGCATGTTCGCATATTCAGCACGCAAAAACGCACTTCATCCCTCCCTAACGGCCTATAGGGGTGGGCCATTTGTATTTTTTGTGGGGAAACAAGCGTTTCGATTTGTGTTGCTTTGCATTCAGGAGCACGGCATACTCCCCCTTACAGACAGGAGAATGAGACACAATGCACGTAAAAATCTGCGGGATTACCACTCTTGACGATGCACGTCAGGCGGCTACACTCGGCGCTGATCTGCTCGGACTGAACTTTTACGCGCAAAGTCCGCGTTATATCAAGCCAGAAGCCGCTAAAGCCCTTGTCACAGCACTGCGGGCGGAACTGGGCGAGGCGTGTCCGGCGCTGGTGGGCGTGTATGTGAACGCGCCTGTCGGCAGCATCTCGATTATCATGCATACAGTGGGCCTGGACTTCGCTCAACTGTCAGGCGACGAATCCGAATCACTCATGAACAAGCTCGGTGGCAAGGCATTTAAGAGCGTGCAGCCGCCCACGACAGCGAAGGCGCTGGAAGAAGCGCATTATTTTGCGCCCATGTTCCCCACCTCTGAGCGTGTGCCATCCCTTCTGCTGGATGCCTATCATCCGGCCCTGCGCGGCGGTACAGGGGCGTCGGTGGGCGTGGAACTGGCGCGGGCGGTGCAGGCGGTTGTGCCGCGCCTGATGCTGGCGGGTGGGTTGACGCCGCAAAATGTGGCTGAGCGCGTGCTTGAGATTCAGCCCTGGGGCGTCGATGTGGCGAGCGGGGTTGAAGTGCGCCCTGGGGTCAAAGACGCCAGCAAAATGCGCGATTTTATTCAGGCGGCCAAACAAGCGTTTGCCGCATCTTAGTTCATCAGGCGATTTTCGCCTCCCATGTCGATAGGATTGTATGTGCCACTACGAATATTAACCGCAGGGGAAAGTCACGGCCCCCTGCTCACGACGATTCTAGAAGGGATGCCCGCCGGAATCCCTCTTACACCTGAGATCATCAATCAAGACCTGGCGCGGCGGCAGAGCGGCTACGGCAGCGGTGGACGGATGCAGATTGAGCGCGACGAGGTGCGAATCACAGCGGGCGTCATGGCGGGCGTCACGACGGGCGGCCCGATAAGCCTGATCGTTGAGAATCGGGATTTCAAGAATTGGCGCGAGAAAGACATCGACGCCATGACGACGCCGCGCCCCGGCCATGCCGATCTCACCGGAGCAATCAAATATGGCTACCGCGATCTCCGCATCTCGCTGGAACGAGCCAGCGCCCGCGAAACCACCATGCGCGTGGCAGCAGGCGCGGTCTGCCGCCAATTTCTCTCCCAATTTGGGATTCATATTGGCGGCTATGTGACGCAAATTGGCAATGTCATCGCCCGCCTTGATCCCACTCAGCCCTATGCAGAGCGCTTTGTGCAGGGCGAATCTAGCGATGTGCGCTGTCCTGACCCCATCGCCACCGAACAGATGCATGAGGCGGTGCGGCAGGCCAAAATCGCCCAGGACACACTGGGCGGCGTCATGGAAATTGTCGCGCTCAACGTGCCGCCGGGTCTCGGTTCGCATGTGCATTATGATCGGCGGCTGGATGCGCGGATGGTGGCAGCGATGGTCAGCATCCAGGCGATGAAGGGTGCCGAAGTTGGCAATGCGTTTGAGCAGGCGGGCTGGCGCGGCA